>CAIXMG010000026.1 GCA_903920485.1 uncultured bacterium | reverse complement strand
GATACCGATTGGTATGAATCGACAAAGCACGAGCTCCTTCATCTGTTTCCGCTGCTTTTAAGGAACGGAGTGCTGATCATTGACGATTACGGGTTTTGGGCAGGGTCAAAAAAGGCGGTTGATGAATATTTCATTAATAAGCCAATTCTTCTAAACCGAATTGACAGCACAGGAAGAATCGCTGTAAAAATATAGGATACAGGCACCAACACTTAACCCGCTCTTCACAGAGCGGGTTTTGTTGAAGATGTGATCCTATTTCTTTTTCGGCTTTTTTGTAACGTCAATTTCGGTTCTTATATCCGAGGAGTCGATCTCAAAAGACGACTCCTCAGTCATTCCCCTGGTCCGTTCAAAATACGTTACAACATCTCGGCGGCCGCTTTCAAGCAATGCCTCTTTTACGTACTTCCAGCGAGCAATATATTTGTCTATCGTTACCTCGACAAGAAATATTTCACCAATGAAAGCTTCGGCATACTTGTCTTCTATCGTGTAACCTCTATAGATGATCTTCGGTTGGGTGATGATCTGGACCTTGCGAGTTGGAGGAGAAGCAGGAGGGAGCATTTTTTGAGTTTTTAATAAAGTTAAATAAATTGAAATTTATGGTATAGTACCATACATTATGAGTAATATCAAGAATCCCCTGCTGGTCGTCTGCGGTCCGACAGCGACCGGAAAGTCGGCACTGGTTATTGAAATCGCAAAACAATTCAACGGCGAAGTCATTTCAGCCGATTCACGACAAGTCTACCGCGGCCTTGATGTCGGTGCGGCAAAAATCACCGCCGAGGAAATGCAAGGCATTCCCCATCACCTGATCGACGTCACCGACCTTGATCATATTTTTACCGTTGCAGAATTTCAAGAACTTGCAAAAAACGCGATTGCCGACATTCATTCGCGAGGAAAGCTGCCCATCATCTGCGGTGGCACCGGCATGTACATTTCAGCCGTTGTCGACGACAAGCAGTTCCCAAAAGTCGAACCCAATCTTGAGTTCCGCAAGGATCTCGAGTTGCAGACGACGGAGGAATTGTTTGAAAAACTTTTGCTGGTAAATCCGGAACGTGCTGAGACTATTGATCGGCATAATAAAGTGAGACTGATTCGTGCTATTGAAATTGCAAACGCGACGCTCGACGGAGAAGACCCTCTCCACGTTAGTGGAGAGGGTGACTTGCGAAGCAAGTCGGGTGAGGTAGTGATAATCGGACTCACTCTTCCGAAGGAGGAGCTTATTGAGAGAATCCAAAAACGAATCGATGCGCGCATCCCCGCCCTCTTCGGCGAAATCAAAAAACTCCTTGCGAAAGGGGTTTCAGAGGAACGACTGGACTCGTTCGGACTTGAATACAAATACGGCCTGCAGTATGTGAACGGCAACATCACCCTTGATGAGTTCAAGGCAACGCTTGTCACCAAAACCTGGCAGTATGTTCGCCGTCAGTATACGTGGCTCAAAAAGGATCCGAGGATTCAGTGGATGAACCCAATTGCTGACCACGACAGAATCATTCAGGTGGTTCAGAACTTTTTGGCTTAGGCCCAGAGTTCTAGTCCGTGTACGGCTTGCCCTCCTGACGCTTGTGGTAGACCCAGGTGGCACTTGCCCCGAACAGGAAGATCAGCGACGAGTAATAGAACCAAAGCAGGACGGCGACGATCGAGCCTGCTACGCCGTATGCGGAAAGGGTCGTGCTTTGAGTCAGGTAAAAGCTGAGAGCGACGTTTCCCAGAGTAAGAAATACTCCCGTGATGATCGACCCTACCAGCAGCTGCCTTCGGGGAACATAACGTTCGGGAAGGATCGTGTAGGCGATAAAGGTTCCAATGGTAGTGACAAGGAATACGACTACGGGGCCGCCGACCGTGGCAATGAAATCACGTGCCGAGTCGCTCAGCCCGAGCGTGAATCCCGCCTGAAAGAATTTTGATCCCACGATAAAAAGCGCGAAGATGATCCCGAACCCGAGCGTCGCAAGGATGGGAATCGTGTAGCTCAGCATCCACGCCCAGATCGTTTTCGACTCCTTGTACGGAGTCTGCCAGATGTCATCGAGACTCTCCTTCAGTTCCGCGATTCCCGACACCGCAAGCGCAATGAGAATTACGACGGCGATGACCGCGGTCAACGGGTGGTCACCGAGGCTGGTCGCATTTGCGAATGTGGTCTGCAGAAAATTGCTGCTTTGGGGGCCGAGGATCAGGCCAACTCGCTGAAGGATTTCAGCCGCAAGCGTCTGCGTATTCACGATGAGGCTGCCGATCCAGAACGTGATGACAAGAATCGGAACCAAGGCGAACAGTCCGTAATACGACAACGACGATGCCATGCGCGTCGGCCGGAACGTGAAGAAATAATTCCACGTATCTGCAAAAAACGATCCAAGCCGGCGATACCAGGGTTTCATGCCAAGAATTATATCACACTCGTGCGGGCGATGTAGGAATCGAACCTACACCAAAGGTTTTGGAGACCTTCGTTCTGCCACTAAACTAATCGCCCGTGCGCCTATTTAAGCATAGATAAGGCTCTTTTCCAAGTTTGTGGTACATTACGAGTCATGAATAAGACACTTATCAAGCTCACCTACGTATCAGGCCTCCAGGAGATCGTCCTCGACGAGATAGCCCAGCACGATTCCTTGAACGTGGTCAAAAGAGACAGAAACGGCGTTTACGTCGAAAGCTTTTCGGGTCTTGGAATCGTGAAGGGTTTGCGAAGCGTGAGTAACGCTTATTTGGTGAAGAACGACCCGTCGCTCAATCCCTTGTTCATCTCGCGCCACAAGTCCGTACTCGGCGAACTTATTGAGGAAGTCATCGGAACGAAACCCGACGACTTCAAGACGTTTTCATTGAGCTGCGCGGGATCCGATTCGGATGAAGTAAAATCAATCCGGAGGTTCATTGCCACGAATTACAAGCTTGCGGAAACAGGGGATGCCGACCTTAAGATTTCGATCGGGAAATTGGACACCACGTGGGAGGTGGGCGTATGCGTAACGCCTCGCCCACTTTCGACCCGTGTCTACCGGGTCTCGAATGTTGTCGGCGGACTGAACCCGACGATCGCCTATGCGATGAACACGCTGTGTGACCTTGATTCGGCATCTTCCTACTTGAATATTTTTTCCGGCAGCGGAACGCTTCTTATAGAAGCAGGGCTTTCGAACCCTAACTTGAAACTGATCGGTTTTGACATCGACGGAAAGAGAAATGCCCAAGCCGTCGACAATATCAAGAAGGCGGGCTTGGTGAAATCGACCCACCTCAAGACCGCAGACATTTTTGACAAACCCGACCTTGGCATCTTCGACATCGTTGCGTCCGATCTGCCGTTTGGCATGCAGATTTCGAAAGAAGACGATCTGGAAAAGCTCTATCAGTCATTCGTGGATTACTGCGAGCATGCTTTGAACGCCGAAGGAACGCTGGTCACCTATACGACCGAATATGAAATCCTCGAAAGAATTCTCGCCCTCTCAAAGTTTGCAATTGTGGAAACGATGGACCTGAAGTTCCTGACGTCCGTCGATTCGTATCTCAGGCCCCGTATCATCAAGTGCCGGTTCAAGTAAAAAAATCCCCTCAGGGGATTTTTTTACTTCTTTCCTTCGGTATACTCGACCACCTTTCGGAGGACCGGGTTGTATTTTCGAAGTTTCAGCTTTACCGTAGCAAGCTTCTTGCGGTTCTTTCGGGTCATATACACATGGCCGGTTGCCTTGTGGACCATTTTTACGAGGTTTTCTTGTGATGCCATAGTAGCCCTACTTTACACGATTTATAAAAAATTGCAAGGGACCGGGGATGTTGTCTTAAAACACGTAGACATAAAGGTTTCTGCCGAACCGGTGGTTTCCAGGAATGGGTATGACTCGCTCGGAATGGCGCCCGGGAAAGCGGAAGTCGCAGGACACGACGCGTGTACCGGGCTTCAATTCCCTCTCAAGCTTTTCCTCAAGTTCCAGCATCGTATGCGGCAGCAGATACAGGTACATATGGGTCGCCTTGGAGACATCGGCATCAAGGAAGCTGCCACCCTTGAACATGCTTCTGTCCGCAACACCTCGCATCACGGCATTCGCTTTTGAAAAGTACCGTGGCAGGTACGAACGCTCGATGCCGACGACGGAAATGTCAGGATGCTTCCGTGCCGCATGAACGAGTACCTTGCCATCGCCGGAACCCAGGTCGTACAATACCGATCCTTGCCGCAACTGCAGTGTTTCGACAATCAGATCAAGCGCGCCCGTGCGAACCGGCACGTACGGTGGTGTTCCCATGAAGACGCTCTGGAGCATCATGAACATCACCGTGATGGCGAGAAAACAGACGATGGCCAGAACAGTAGCAAGGATTATGTGGAGAAAAAAGATCATGGTTTAGAAAAACAGCGACACGATCGCGGCGATCCCAGCAATGGCCATGAGCCCCGTAATGAACCACCCGCAGGCCGTGATGAGCTTTCTGTTCTTATGCTCGCCCATGACCTTTTCGTTGGCACTGAGCCGCACGATGAAAAAGAGCACGATCGGCGCGACCAGCCCGTTGGCAACGGCGGAATAGATGAGTCCCTTGATCGGATCAAGGTGCATGTAATTCGCGACGATGCCGATGACGATCGAGATGATGATCACCCCGTAGAACGCGTACGCCTGCTTCAGCTTGCGATACAGTCCCTGCTTCCAGCCGAAGCTTTCGGCGGTGGCGTAGGCCGTAGAACCTGCCATCGTAGGAATGGCAAGAAGCCCTGTACCGACAATGCCAATCGCGAACAGGAAGTACGTCAGTTCCCCGCCGAACGGACGGATGGCCGCAGCGGCCTGGTCGGCCGTCGCAATGTCCGTGATTCCGTGCGCATGGAGCGTCGCCCCGCAGGCAGCGATGATGAAGAACATGATGAGGTTCGAGAAGAACATGCCTGACCATGTGTCCTTGCGCATGTTGCCGAGATCCTTCTTGGTCACGCTCGCCCTGCGCTCGGCAACGGTAACCTCGCCTTTTTGAATTTCCTCCTCGACCTCTTGAGACGTCTGCCAGAAGAACAGGTACGGCGAGATCGTCGTACCCAGGATGGCACACAAGAGGAAAACCTGCCCCTTCGAGAAATCAAAGGACGGGACGATCGTGTGATGCAGCGCCTGCCCCCACGGCAGATGGACGGCGAACGCCGTGAACACGTAGGACAAGAGCGCAATCGTCAGATATTTCAGGATCTTCGAATACCGGGCATACGTCGTGAACACCTGCAGGAGGATGATGAGCACCGCAAAGATGCTCACCGCAAGGATGAAGCTGAGTCCGGGGATCAAAAGCTTCGTACTGGCTGCCATGGCACCGAGGTCTGCCGCGATGTTGAGCGTGTTGGCGACAAACAGAAGCAAGGTGATGAAGTACAGGATCTTTCTCGAATAGCCGTGACGGATATTCGCGGCAAGCCCGCGCCCCGTCACCATGCCGATGCGCGCACACATTTCCTGCACGACGGACATGAATGGAAACATAAACAGCGAAAGCCACAGCAGCTGGAAGCCGTACTGTGCGCCTGCTTGCGAATAGGTCGCGATTCCTGACGGGTCATCGTCTGCGGCACCAGTGATGAGCCCCGGCCCCAAGGTATTGAGGTACTCCTCTGTTCTCTTGAAGGGTTCCTTGTTCACGAGGATCTTCTCTTCCTTCTTCATGAACGTGACGGTCGCATCCAGTGCCTCTGCAGGAGCTTCCACAATTTCCTCGGTGATTTTCTTGGGATCGATCATAGGTGAGAAATTCTTTCCTTTTTAAACCATCAACGACCGGGTCTTCGGCCCGACGATTCCGTCAGGATTCAGCCCGTGATCTTTCTGGAACTTCTGAACAGCCTTCCTGGTAAGAAGCCCGAAAAGCGTAGTCTCGTGTCCGGGAGATCCTGCCCCTGCCTGGGCAATGACGTATCCATGGGCATTGAGGTACTCCTGAAGCGTCAGAACGTCCGGCCCAGCTGCCTTATACTTGAGTGTTCGACCAGACAGGTTTCCTGACGAGGGTGATGCAATCGCAGCCGGAGCCACAACTTGAGTTGCAGCCGCAGCAACAAGTCCTGGACCCCAAGGAGCACCCATGCCGCCGCTGATGGGACCGCTGAGAGTCACCACTGGAGGAATCGACACGACGGGAGCCGTGATTACCACGCCAGTCGCAGTAGCCGTCGCAGGAGCATCACCGCCCGCATCGCGGTAACTCAACACTACAGTATACGTTCCTGCAGGAATGCTATCCGATGTTGTTGATGCGACTTGAGAGACTTCTGAAATTCCTCCGGTAAGAGGAAGATTAAATGTCGTGATTCCTGAAGAAATATTCTGCAAGCCAATCGTTATCGGACTACCCGATGTCGGAGTGAATACGAGCGAGGCGCTTCCCGAAAGTGGCGCTACCGGAAGATTAAACGAGATCGCGAGAGGCGACGCACTAGAATATGACTGCGAAGAAGCGGGAGACGTAAGCGTCGGCGTAGGCGTTGACATAGGACACGCACTGGTCATGAACGAAACGTCATTTCCGTACCCTGTTCCGTCAACGCTTGTCGCATAAGCTCGATAGTGATAGGTCGTTCCACATGAAAGATGCGTAACAAACTCGCTGTAGTTTCCTGCCGTGAAATCCGGCGTTCCGTTTTCAACCGTCGTAGTCCCGTATTCCGTCGTCGTTCCCCAATCGAATCCACGAATGGTAGGCGCATCCTGTCCGATATTCGTAATGTTTCCGTTGAATGCCCCCGTACTTTCGGTCAGGTTCGACGCCGGACTTGTGACAAGTACCGGCAATGTCTCAAGAATCCAGATGTCTCCGGTTCCTGAGGTGTAGGTATATGCCCCGCCGACTGCGGCGGCCAATTCCGACCCGTCACCTGAGAAGGCGACGCCTCCCCAATTGCGAATTCCCGGGACAACTTCTGCGGTCCAGGTGGCTCCTGAATCAAGGGAAAGGTATACATAGTCATTGTTAGCCGATGCGGCAATTTCAGTACCGTCGCCTGACGATGAAATGTATTTCCATTTTCTGCTGCCTGCAGCCGTTTGATCGGTCCAAGTAACACCGGAATCCGTCGAGGTGTAGATGTCACCATTACTGTTACCGCCACCTGACGTTGCCACCAAATGGGTACCGTCCGATGACGAAGTAACCCCGTACCATTTTCGATGGTCCGCATTGGCCTGGTCGGTCCACGTTACACCCCAGTCCGCTGAGGTCCAAATATCACCCGAATATTCCCATCCTCCGACAACCGCAACAAGATACTGACCTGTTGAGTCCGATGCAATCGCATTCCAATTTCGTGTACCAGCCCCGGTTTGAGTTGTCCATGTTACACCGTAGTCGGTCGAGGTATAAATATCGTCTCCGTAATAAGCTACCGCCGCAAGGTGTGATCCATCTGACGATGAAGCGATCGACGTCCAGTGTCTGCTTCCTGCAGCCGTCTGGTCGGTCCAGGTGGCTCCGGAATCGGCCGATGTCCAAATGTCGCCGCCCGATACCACGGCCGCAAGGTGCGTTCCGTCGGACGATGTCGCGACCGCGCGCCAGCTCTGGTTTCCCGGTGCGGTTCGATCAATCCATGTCACCCCTCGATCTGACGACGTGTAAATATCTCCGCCGCTTACCGCACCGATCAGGAACGTTCCGTCCTGTGAAGCCTCAAGTGCGGACCATTGCACGCCAAGGGTAACCGTGGAAAGATTCCACGAAGTTCCGCTTGCCGTACTTGTATAAATGTCGCCGCCCGATACCGCCGATGCCAAATGCGTTCCGTCCGACGACGAGGCGATCGACTGCCAATTGTGACTTCCCGCATCGGCCTGGTCGGTCCAAGTAACACCGGAGTCAGTCGAGGTGTAGATGTCGCCGCCGGCTGAGGCTGCAATCAAATGGGTTCCATCTGACGAGGATGCGACGGACTGCCATTCCCTCCTGCCCGCCGCGGTCTGGTCGGTCCAGGTGGCGCCCGAATCAGTCGAGGTGTAGATATCAGCTTCGTGATTGGCAACTGCAACCAGGTGCGTGCCGTCCGACGACGAGGCGACGGACTGCCAAACTCTGCTGCCCGCCGCGGTCTGGTCGGTCCAAGTAGCGCCCGAATCAGTCGAGGTGTAGATGTCGCCGACGGCTGAGGCTGCAATCAAATGGGTTCCATCTGACGAGGATGCGACGGACTGCCAGTCTCTGCTGCCCGCTGCCGTCTGGTCGGTCCAGGTGGCGCCGGAATCCGACGAGGTCCAGATGTCGCCGCTGTCCACGGCTGCGACTAAATTGTCTCCCGTAAAGTCAGAGGCGACGGACTGCCAGTCTCGTGAGCCTGCCGAGCTTTGGTCGGTCCAGGTAACTCCTGAATCGGTTGAAGTATAGATGTCGCCACCGTTCACGGCTGCAATCAAGTGCGTACTGTCCGACGACGAGGCGACGGACTGCCAGTCTCGATTCCCTGCCGAACTTTGGTCAACCCATGATGCGCCCTCGTTGGCAGACGTGAAGATATCCCCACCGTTTACGACAGCAACAAGACGCGTGCCATCATATGACGACGCGATCGAAGACCAGTTCATCTGGGAACTGATGACGACATTCTGACTGGTCCAGGTTGAACCGGAATCAGTTGACGTATGAATCGTCCCACCGTCTACCGCTGCAGCGATTTTTGTACCGTCAGAAGAAGAAGCGGTTGCTTGCCAACTTCTTTGCCCCAAAGAAACCTGGTCAGTCCAAGTAGCCCCCGAGTCCGCCGAGGTGTAGATGTCGCCGCCACTTACCGCCGCAACCAGATGGGTTCCGTCAGCTGAAGATGTGATGGTCTGCCAATATCGGTTACCAGCCGCAGTTTGATCGGTCCACGTGACTCCGTCATCGGCCGAGGTGTAGACGTCGCCGCCCTGTACTGCCGCGGCAAGATGAGACCCGTCTGACGAGGAAGCAATGGACGCCCAGTTATGTTGACCAGCACCCGTCTGAGCAGTCCAAGTAACACCGTAGTCGGTCGAGGTATAAACATCATCCCCATAGTAAGCTACTACGGCAAGATGAGATCCGTCGGATGATGACGCGATCGACTGCCAGTATCGATTTCCAGAAGCAGCCATGGCTGTCGTACCCGAAGCAACTTGATCCGTCCAAGTAACACCGCTGTCAGCCGAGGTCCAAATGTCGCCGCCACGTGAAAGCGCGGCAAGGTGCGTGCCGTCTGACGACGAGGCGATCGACTGCCAATTGTGACTTCCCGCATCGGACTGGTCGGTCCAAGTAACACCGGAGTCCGCCGAGGTGTAGATGTCGCCAATACCGACAGTCGCGGCAAGGTGCGTACCGTCGGACGACGAGGCGATCGAGACCCAGTCCTGATTGCCAGCAGATTTCTGGTCGGTCCAAGTAACACCGGAGTCCGCCGAGGTGTAGATGTCGCCAATACCGACAGTCGCTGCAAGGTGCGTCCCGTCGGACGATGACGCGATCGATGAAAAATTGAGATGCGTTGGAGGAATGATCCTGCCGGACGTCGCATCAACCCACGACCATCCGCCCGAAGCGTAGGCTGAATGAGGGAGATACAGGAAGCCTACCATAAGGATAGGTACCGCTAATAACATGGCGATGATAATGGTTTTTTTGTTGCGCATAAAAGATAAACTTAAGGAGTACTAATACTGCTTATTATATAGGAACGATTTTTGAAAGACAATGAACGGAACCCGTATCCGTGAACTACAAAAAAACAGCCTCCGCTGCTTGCTTGAAAGCAAGTCGGTAAGCTGGATTTTTTGCCGTACTATTTTTGCATTTTTCTCCTGCGGGACGCAATGCGGCCGGTCGCCGGCCCTGTAACATCTACCTCAACCGCCGTAGAACTGCCGTTTCCCGAAGCCAGCTGGACCGATACTCGATCGCCGACATGGATGTCCGTAACGGCGACGATGTCGCCCTTGCGGTCCGCGAAAAATGTCTGGTCATCGACGGTAACGACCGTCGGCGAGCTGTTTCGCCCCTTTCCTGCAAGAGTGATCGAGCTCGTCGTCACGGCCGTGACGGTGCCGTGCAGGATACCTGAATGAGAGGAAGGCAGCGCAGCCACTTTTTGAGCATGGTGCGGCTTCGAAGATTTTGAATGCTTGGAACTCGAAACGGTTTGGACCTGGTCCTGCACCGCTGGTGCCGCTGCGGTTGATGTCGCAGACGCTGCCGGAGTTGATGTTGCGGATGTCGTTGATGACGTTGCATCATCAGCGTTGGCATGAGCAATCGCGACAAAGCACAAGGCAGCCACGGCGAGGACGCTCAGTACGATCTTTGATTTCTTTTGGATGGTTTTCATAATAATAGTGATATGGGATTAGTTGCCGCCTGCAAGAATTGCGTTGACGGCCTTGCGCGTATTCGGACCGAAGATTCCGTCAGCACCGAGTTTTTCAGCCTTCTGGAATTTCATCAACGCTTTCTTGGTTGCAGGACCGAACGTCGAAGTCTCATGACCAGGTGACCCGGCACCTGTTTTCGCGACAACATATCCGTGAGCATTGAGGAACTTCTGCAGTCTGATTACGTCCGAAGATTTGGCATTCGATGGAATGTTTTTCAAGAAGAGTGCAGAACCTGTCGCCAAAGGAACCGGAATTGTCGTCACCTGCGTCGAAGGCGTTGTCACGGCCGGGATCGTAACGGTCGCAGGAGGAGTGTAACTAGCATAGCCTCCGCCGCTAGAGCTTCCGCCGCCTCCGCCATTATTCACCGTTGGAGCAGGACACGCGGTCGTCGTGAAGTTCTTGGCACTCCCAACTGCCGTTCCGTTGCCGGCATCAGTCGAGGAAACTTGATAATAATACGTTGTGGCGCACGTCAAAGGCGAAAGAATAACTGATGCCGATTCAGTGGGCGCAAGTGAGTTGCTCAAGTTCGTACTTGAATTTGATCCGTATATATTTGTAAGACCGTAGGCAACCGACGGCGTTGCAAGCTTGTCGGTAGTCCAAGTCACTGTAGCGCTTGTCTGCGACGGAACAACCATCATGTCCGAAATGACCGGAGGAACATCCGCGCAAGCCGTCGTCGTAAACGTCTGATCCCCGCTCGTCGTCGTATTATCACTGCTGTCCGTCGATGAAATCTCGTAATGGTACGTCGTACCGCAGGTCAAGTCGTCGAGCGTAACCGAGGAACCATCAATTCTTGGGACTCCACCAGAGTAGGTATTATCCAGTCCGTAGGCAACAGTAGTAGTAGCGAGCCCACTGACGTTCGTTGTCCACGTGATCGTTGCACCTGTCTGCGTCGGCGTCGCAACAATCGCGGAAATTACCGGCGGTGCGTATGCGATGAATGTCGGATCAGACGATTCGTTTGTCTGCCAAACGTTCGTGAAATCCCAATTCGTCGTGCCGCCCGAAAATGGTGGATTCGTCGTCGTGTTGAAGAAGTACGTCGGATCGCCGGTTGGAATACTAAGATTAAACATATATCCGAACGTAGTTCCAACCGTGAAGCTTTCAGAACCATCAGACGATGTCGCAACGGATTGCCAATTG
>CAIXMG010000025.1 GCA_903920485.1 uncultured bacterium | reverse complement strand
CAACCTTTTGAGAAGGTATTTTCCCGACGAGCTTCTTTCGCGTCTCGTCCGAAAGAGACGTCCCGTCCATGGGATCATGACCTGAAATAGTTTCAAAAACGGTCCGAGCGTCAGCGACGGTCTTTCCAAACGGACCGATCTGATCGAGCGAAGAACCCATCGCAATAGCACCGTATCGAGAAGTCGATCCATACGTCGGGTACATTCCTACCAGCCCGCAGAACGCCGCTGGCTGACGAATCGAGCCACCGGTATCCGTACCCAATGCAAACAGACACATGCCGGCCGCAACCGCCGCGGCGGAGCCTCCCGACGAACCTCCCGGGACACGAGTCGGATCCAAAGGATTCTTGGTGATGCCGTAAAAGGAAGATTCCGTCGATGACCCCATGGCCGCATCATCCATGTTGGTCCGACCGATGCAAACTGCCCCGGTAGCGTTCAACTTTTCAATGACGGTGGCATTATAGGCGGCGACATAATTGCTGAGCATTCTCGATCCGGCACTTGCAATGTGCCCCTTGTTCAAAATGTTGTCCTTGATGCCATACGGAATTCCACATAGCACGTGTGCTGTTCCGGAATCGATCATCTCCTGGGCTTTTGCAACGGCATCATCGACATTGAAAAATTCAAGGAAGGCATGGATGTCGCCGTTCTGTTTTTTGGCATTTTCAACGTACGCAGAAACCAACTCCTTAACGGAAACCTCCTTCTTCATGAGAAGGTCGTGGGCCTGGATGATGGTAAGTGCTGGCAAATCTAATGTCATGAATTAAAGAATCTTAGGCACCTTGTAAAAGCCGTCCTGGGACGCGGGCGCATCGGCAAGCATCGCCTCGTTATTCTGACCCGAAGGACTCGCATTCGTATCCTCGCGCGCAACGTTTCCCTGAAGATGGCGAGGAGAAAGGTCTGACATGTCCACCTGCGCGATCTGGTCGACATAGCTGAGGATGGACTCCAAGTCCTTCGCATAGCCTGCGACCTCCTCGTCGGAGACTTCGATCCGTGCCAAATGGGCCAATTTCTTGATTTCGTCGTTGGTAATCATGGGATTATCCTAGCATAAAAGCGTTTCCTAGACCATTTTTCTAAATGCTCCCTCGTCAAGGATCGTAAGACCCCATTTTACAGCCTCGTCGTATTTTGATCCGGGATCGTCCCCCACGACCACGTAATCGGTCTTCGCAGAAACGGATGAAGACACCTTTCCGCCGAGGTTTTTGATCTTTTCCTTCGCCTCGTCGCGGGACATTCCCGAAAGCGTCCCTGTGAGCACGAAAGTCTTTCCGGTAAATTTCTGCACGTTCTTTGAGACAGACAATTGTGACTTGATATGCAAAATTCCAAGCAGTTCCGTGACCACCTTTTTTCGCTCGGGATCGGCGAAGTAATCGACAAAGGATTCCGCGACAGTTCCGCCGATACCATCAAGTTCGACAAGCCGGTTGCCAGTAATCGCGAATAACTTTTCGGCAAGCTCATCGTTGTTCTTAAACGCCAAAGACTGCGCGATCAGATCCGCCGTCTCCTCACCGATATGGTGAATGCCCAGCGCAAACAAAAATTT
>CAIXMG010000024.1 GCA_903920485.1 uncultured bacterium | reverse complement strand
GGCATGATACCGATGTTCATACCCATGTTGATGACGATGTGACTCATGAAGAAAATCGCGACACCCAGGGCAAACAGGATCTCGAAGTTCGACGATCCGTATCGCCCGATCCGGATGATGCGCCAAATGATGACGCCATAGCAGATGAGGACGATGATGGCTCCGATCAGCCCCCATTCCTCGGCAAAGGCGGCAAAGATGAAGTCCGTCTTGTATTCCGGCAGGAAGTTCAGGCGCGACTGGGTTCCGTAACCGACCCCCTTGCCCAGAACCTGACCCGAACCCACCGCAATGACTGACTGGTACACATTGTATCCCGTCTTCCGGATATCGTTCATCGGATTCACGAAGTTTTCGATGCGCGCCTTCTGGTACGGCTTCAGAAGCACGGTCCAGAACACACCGAACACCACCAAACTTACCGCAAGGATGATCCCCAGGTGGCGTTTCGAAATCCCGGATACCAGCATCATGCCGAACCAGATCGCTGCGAAAATCAAGGCCGACCCGAGGTCAGGCTGCAAAAAGACCAGAATGAACGGCACCAGAAAGTAGGCGCCCGTGATGAGGATATGCTTGGTATTGGCGATTTCGATATGCCGCCGGGAAAGGTATTTCGCGAAGACGAGCAGCAGGACCAATTTCATCGGGTCGGCCGGCTCGAGCGAGAACCCCCCGAAGGACAGCCAGCTGGTGGCCCCTTTCGCGGCATGTCCCAGCACGAACACGACCATGAGGATCCCAAGCCCTATGAGGTACATCCAAACCAAGGTTCGCGTCTTCTTGAAAACTTGTGCATCAAGACCGGACAGCAACAGGAAGACGACAAAGGCAACGGTCACCCAGATACTCTGCTTCAGAAAGTACGAGGTGGTACCCGAAAAGGAAGACATCGTCACGATGCCGGCAAGAAGGAGTGGTACGATGAAGGCAACCATCACCCAATCGACGTTTTTGCGGATTCTGTCAATCATGATTACTGCTGTGTGAAGGGGTCAAGTCTTGGGATGATTTCGATCCTGGTCACCTTCTCGTCAAACGAGGCAGGCCACGTGAAGTACACCTTCTGCGTCGTCTGCTGGGGAATCTCCGAGATGTACGTCTGGCTGGCGTTGATGGCGTTGTTGTCGGCATCGTACAGAATGGCAACGACGGGGATGTTTTTGTAGTTATACAGCGTGCTGTTGACGACATCGGCCGAAACCTTTGGGGCAGTCGACTCGTCGGTAAGCACGACGTTTGTCGTCGAAAGCTGGGGCAACTGGTATTTTGGATCAGTCTTATAGAAAAGCGGCGTTTCCGTGAATTGGAAAAATACGCTCTTGGGAACGCGGTTTCCGGTATTTACAGGAGACTCGAAAATCGCCGTCTTGTCGTTGGGGCCGATGAACGTAGTTCCCGTGACCGGATCACCTGCAAGGATATTTTGGTCGTCGTACACACGGAACTCGTAGTTGACCTGTTTCACACCGGCGTCGGGATTCTGGTTTTCGACATAGGCAGCCATGCTGTAAACGCTTCCGGCCGTGTGGAATACGCGCGCCCAATCGGTCACAACGGTTCTGGCATCCATCGGGCAGACCAGGCTGCAGATGCCCCCGCAGTCGATTCCCCGTTCGTTCTGGTTCTGGATTCCGTCAAAGCAGGTCGGGACATGCTTGATAAAATGCTCGTACACGAAATAACCGACGAGGATCGCAATGATCACGACAACGACGCTTATGCAGCCAAGACGTTTTCGGGTAGACCAGTCCATGATATTGGGTGAGTATAGCAAATAATGACAACAAAAAACACCCTTGCGGGTATCTTTTGAACTACCTTGCGGCAGGTTCCTTGCCAATTTCATGCATTGGACGATTGAAAGTTTTCAGTCCTCGGTTCTGGCGACACCTACTCTTCCCCCGAAGGAGTACCATTGGTGTAGCAGTGCTTAACGACTCTGTTCGAAATGGGAAGAGGTGTGACCACTGTACTAAATCACCAGAACTGAGGACTGAAAGTATGAATACAGATGTATTTTCTCAAATCGAACACATCAATGTGTTTTCTTTGGTGATTCCTTGCGGAACTCATCCAAGCTTTCGCAAATGCTTTTTGCTGCGTGATGACTTTTTTCGTTCGCAAAGCTCAGAAAAAAGTATCACTGCGCAATCGCATTTGGCGAGTGCTTTTCAGATTTCCTAATAGGATATGGACAATTAGTACTTCTTGGCTTAATCCATTACTGGACTTCCACCTAAAGCCTATCAACGTGATCATCTTTCACGGTCCTATGATTTCTTATCTTGAAGCTGGCTTCCCTCTTAGATGCTTTCAGAGGTTATCCATTCCCGACATAGCTACCCAGCGGTGCACTTGGCAGTACAGCTGGTAGACCAGAGGTCAGTTCATCCCGGTCCTCTCGTACTAGGGACAAATCTTCTCAAAAATCGACGCCTGCAGTAGATAGGAGACCAACCTGTCTTGCGCTTGTTTTCTCATCTTACGATGAGCAATGGACTATAACTTTACCCTGAGCTTGTCGAAGGGTTACTTCGGCATTCTGGGTATTCAACATTTAGTCT
>CAIXMG010000023.1 GCA_903920485.1 uncultured bacterium | reverse complement strand
TTCTCAAAAGGTTGTCGGTGTACCAAGGCATTTTCTCGAGATGGAAGGCATTAATCCTGAAGTAAAAAAGAATTTTGAAGAGTCGCTCGAAATTCTGAAAACAGCGGGATACGAAATTCGCGACATCGAACTGCCCCATGCCCACCTGGGACTGGCGGTGTATTACATCGTGATGCCAGCGGAAGTGTCATCAAACCTTTCGCGCTACGATGGGATGAAGTACGGATTTCGCGAGCCAGGCAAGGACCTTCTTGAGACGTACTTGAAAACGCGGCACGACGGGTTCGGAGTTGAACCTCGACGAAGAATCCTGCTCGGGACCTACGTGCTTTCTGCTGGATATTATGACGCTTACTACAACAAGGCGCTCAAGGTTCGGGAACTCATAAAGCAGGATTTTGAAAAGGTCTTCGATTCGGGAATCGACGTGATCCTTACTCCCACGACTCCCACGACGGCCTTCGCGTTCGGCGAAAAGAAGGACCCCCTGTCGATGTACCTCGCGGACATCTTCACGATCAGCGCGAACCTGACCCATATGCCGGCCATGTCCGTTCCATCGGGCAAGGATTCGGGTGGCATGCCGTTCGGTATTCAGTTCACCGCGAACCAGGGAAGGGAAGATATTCTTTTTGGCATCGGTACTGATTTTGAGAAAGCGTCGAAATAAGACATAATGTCGTTATGCAACCTGGCTCTCCCATTACATTCCTGGGTATCCTTCAAAAGATCGGAGACTTCTTCGTGTATGTGAAGAATGTGATCATCCTCGGCACGGTGTACGCGCCGTCGGGTGGCACCAGCGACTACGCATCCTCTTTTGCACATCTCTTCTCATGGATTGCGACCATCCTTACGTTGCTGTTCATCGCGTTTGTCATTTGGGCCGTGTACATCCGCATCCGCGTCTACGAGGTCGATGAGATTCTCGACGGCGCCTACAAGGGTCACTTCATCAAGCCGGAAACCGTCGTTCAGCACGTCAACCCAAGGTGGCAGCAGATCGAGGCGCATTTCGCATCGACGAATCCCAACGACTGGCGGGCGGCGATCATCGATGCCGACGCGATGTTGGAAGAATTGATCACGAAGCTGGGATATACTGGCGACACCTTTGGCGAGAAGTTGACGCAGATCAAGCCCAACGATTTTCCGACCATCCAGTCCGCTTGGGAAGCGCATAAGATGCGCAACGTCATCGCCCACGAAGGCACCGCGTTCAATCTCACCGAACGTCAGAAGGAAATCACGCGCCGTTATTTCGAGGCGGTGTTCCGGGACATGGGGGTGATATGAAAAATATGGATGAACATGTGTCTACTGCAGAGAAATATGACAAAGTATGGAGGGGAGGTATCTATGGCGGATTTAGCAAGAATACAGGTGGTGAAAGGAAGACTCCGTTACTTGCCGATCTGATAAGGAGGCTTTCAAAAAAGACGGGGGATAAAAAAGTTCTTGAAATTGGTGCTGGATCTGGGGTACATTCTTTGCAATTGTTAAATGCAAAAGATGTTTTTGTTAGCGCCGTTGAGCACAGCTCCATAGCTGTGCAACAAATGAAAAGATTGTTTCAAGGAAGAAAAAATATAAAGGTCATAAAGGCTGACATGTTTAATTTTCTTATGAAGTCTCCCGCGGGCCACTATGACGCAGTGTATGCAAATGCGGTGGCCCATTTTCTTAGTATGAGTGATCGGAAGAGGCTATTTGGACTCGTAAAAAAACGCTGGCCCCGGACGGTATTCTTTCGTTGAGTTTTAAGAAAAAAGGGGACGCTCTCGAGTTTGTCGGTACCAAAGTAAGGGAGACCAAAGCTGGAACTATAATAAGAGGGGGAGATGGAATTTCTCGATTGTTTGTAAAAGATATCAAACCACTTATTAAAGAGCTTATGACAAACGGTTTCGGTGTGGAAAAAGTTTTTGAGTGGAGTGTTAAGGGGTACAACATTCCGAGGAAAGAAGGTCGGTTTATTGGAATAACGGCTAAGCTTACCGTTAAAAAAGGATAGCCTAAAACACACGCCTCGAGCGTGTGTTTTAGATCGTGTTGCGGGACCCGGATTCGAACCGGGGTCTTCAGGTTATGAGCCTGACGAGATACCATTACTCCATCCCGCTATTGCCTTTTCTGGAAGGTATTGGGCATTATATACCAGAATGCACAAAAAAACAAGGCGAGTGCCCGTTCTTTTACTTCGCGGTTCTTTGGAGCACACGCTTTGTCGCGATAAGCGCTTCGAGCATGACTCGAAGGGTCTCCGAGTCCTCGTCGGTCGTGGCGTTTCTCATATTGGCAAGTTTCTGGAAGCGCATCTTGAAAAGAGAGTGGGAGTCCTGGAACAGGGAGGCGAGCGAAGGGTCCTGTGTTCGGGCCTGGTCTCTGATCAGGAAAAAGGTGGGGGTGATGGTATACATACGGCTATACATTCTTAATGCTGGAAATGACGCTCTCAAATCCGCTCGAAGCAACGACGACGTGGTCGATGAGCTCGATGCCGAGCATCGTTCCTGCGTCAAGAAGCTGGCGGGTGATCGCGATGTCGTCATCGCTCGGGGAAAGGTTTCCCGACGGGTGGTTGTGGACAAGAATGACGGCTGCCGCGTTGTATTCGAGGGCGGGACGGAAAACTTCCCTTGGATGGATGATGTTGGCATCGATGGTCCCGATCGAGATCGTCTCGTCGTGGATCACCTTGTAGTGGCTGTTGAGATAGATTCCTCGGAGGTGCTCTTTTGGGAGATCCCACATGTTCTTCGTGTATTCGTACACGTCCTGCGCGGTCCTGATGACCTTCGCGCCCGTGGGGTTCCTTTCGAACATTCGGCGGCCCAGCTCGATCGTCGCGACCACCTGCATCGCCTTGACGATCGGGATGTCGAGATTCTGGGAAAGTTTTTTCGCATTGGTTTCCGACGTGATGCTTCGCTCGCCGTACTCCTTAAGGATGCGGGAGCTCATCGAAAGGATGTCTTCTTTCTTTGTCCCGTTAGCAAGGATGATGGCCCACAATTCGGATACGGAAAGCAGGCTGGGTCCTTCGCGGAGAAGCTTTTCCCGGGGTTTTTCCTCGTGGGGAATATCCCGTATCTTCAGTCGGTACGGGGTAAGGAGCGTATTGGTAACGACGGGCACGTAAGTTGATCGGATGTAGGTCGCTTTCATATAACGTTAACTCTAGCATTTTTCGCTGCAGGAAAAAAGCAGGGGAAAGCGGGCCTTTACTTTTTTCTTACCATTCCTTTACTTCTTTCGTTGCGCAGCCGAAGGGACTTGAACCCTCAACCTCCCGCGTGACAGGCGGGTGCTCTAACCAGTTGAGCTACGGCTGCAAATTGTCAAGGTTTCGATTCTAGCACAGATGTGCCAAAACGGAAACCGTGGTGTCAGAGGTGGGAGTCGAACCCACGACCTCGGCGTTATGAGTGCCGCGCTCTCACCAACTGAGCTACTCTGACAATCGTGTCGCCCCTCGACAAGCTCGGGGCAAGCCTGAACAAAATAGCACGAAAACTTGAAATATTCAAGAAAGTCTAGTAGGATAGGGGGCAGTCGCGTTGGGAGGTGTTGACCTTGGGGGTTAATGATTCCCCGCGCGACGCCTTTTGCCGTTGTAGCTCAGCTGGTAGAGCACGTCATTGGTAATGACGAGGTCTCGGGTTCGATTCCCGACAATGGCTCATTTTGTTGAAATTCTCTTTAGAAAAAATTTAGCTGCACAGTGTATATTGCAATGATATGGAAGGTATCCTATCAACCCTGGTTTCTTTTGGGATTACGCCTGCGAACTATCCTTTTGCGGTACTCGCATTTTTAATAGTGTTTGGCGTTGTGTATCTTCGATATTCTCTTGGTAAGCCGATTGGGATTATGAAAGATAATTTGCTTGTCCTGATAACCCATTTGGCAAGCAGTAAGGGAAAACTGGATACAAGCTTGATTAAGGCTATGAGCCCATTCCAAATTCAACCAGAAGGTCGGCGCATATTGCAAGAGGTTGGATTTCCGGCAATTCTGGAGAATAACAAGGATAAGTTTTTCTCTATTATCAGTTCAAAAAGACCTGAGACAAAATTAGAGGTAGAGAATTATGCCATTTATTCTTTCCTTGAGAATATGGTTACTGATGGAATCCTCAATAGAATAAAAGTATATCTCTATGAGCATCCTGATGTCAGGGAAACATTTCCGACTTTAGCAGGAGTATACATCAGAGATAAATACCTTGAGGAGCATCCTGGGATTAAAAGTTAGAAAGAAAACTTGTTGCTCAACAAATGCGCCTGCAACATACTTCACGGTCTTTTTCAGCGAAACATGCTTCAACGAGTCGCGAAGCGGCTTCTGAAGTTCGATGGCTTCCTTTGGCGTTACGTCAAAATCCTTCATAGGTTTTATCGGATCTCCTTCCACTCCTTGCTCCACGCCTTCTTCGTGAAGATGACCATGAACCCGTCGAGGGCCCATTGCATCAGAAGTCGTGGCCAGCCGATCGCGTGGGCGCGGCGGCCTTCGTGGTAGATGGTGAGGTCCCTTGCAAAATAGGTTTTGCCAGCCTTTTTCGAAAGGCGGTAGAACAGCTCGTTGTCCTCGCCGGCGACGAGTCGTTCGTTGTATCCGCCGACCTTACGGAACGCGCTACGGTTGATCATCTGGAATTCACCACTCGAGTTTCCGATGCCAAGGACATTGTTGCAGAACCAGAACTCGTAGCCGAGCGCATTGAAGACGATTCGGTCGCCGATGGTTGCCATCTCGGGGAAGACGCGATAGAAGGTCGTTGCCGCAACCATTCCCTTGTCTTTTTGAAACACCGAAAGAAGATTTGCGAAGAATTCGTTGATCTTCGGTATCTGCACGTCCGCATCGACGAAGGCCAGGTACGTTCCCGTCGCAGTAGCAGCTCCAGCATTGCGACCTCCTGCGATCGTCTGGCGCTCCTTGCCGTCATGGGTGACTATCCTGCATCCGTGTTCGCGTGCGATATCGCACGTGCGGTCGGTGCTTCCGCCGTCGGACACGATGATCTCGTGGGGAAGGGAAAGTTCCTTGATCCATCCCAAGGTCCTTCCAAGTGCCTTTTCCTCGTTCCGCGTGGGAATGATGAATGAAATCATGAACCCATCATATCACGACTAGGCATTTTCAAAAAAGTTTGCTATAACATACGGGTATTTTGCCGTTGTAGCTCAGTTGGTAGAGCACCACTTTCGTAAAGTGGGGGTCGACAGTTCAATCCTGTCCAACGGCTCAGAAAGGGGTGCTTTGGGGTGCCGTTAGTGGTATCATGGGAGCAACAAAACTAATATGAAAAATCTTTCCTCCTTCAAGAAGGTTGTCTCCTTCGCACTAGTCCTCTTTGCTGCAGTCCTCCTCGTCCCGAAAACAACGCTTGCCTATACCGCAGGCGCCTTCGTAACCCAGTGGACGGTTCCGTCGAACAACTTGACCATTACGATTCCGACCAATTCAAGTTATGCCTACAACTACAACGTAGATTGGGGAGATTCAACAACTCCTGATTCAGGTGATACAGGTGATGCATCCCACACCTATGCTGCAAGTGGCGTGTATGACGTGACGATCACGGGGACGTTCCCCGCGGTCTACTTTAACGGTGCGTCAGACGCACCTGATCTTACCGATGTCCTGCAGTGGGGGAACAATTCGTGGCAGTCGATGAGTGCTGCTTTTGAAGGATGTACCGGACTGACAACATTTTCGGCGACTGACATGCCGGATCTTTCCGGGGTTACAAACATGAACCTTATGTTCTACGGTGATTCAAACTTCAACGGGAACATCGACGGCTGGGACGTGTCGAACGTCACCAGCATGGATTCCATGTTCTTCCAGGATTCCTCGTTTAATCAGCCACTTAATTCCTGGAACACCGGGAACGTCACGAGCATGCACGGCATGTTCTTACGTGCCACCTCCTTCGACCAGGACACCTCGGGATGGAACACTTCGAATGTCACGGACATGAGCTTCATGTTTACGGACGATACCTCTTTCAACCAATCTCTCGACTCATGGAACGTCGGGAACGTCACGGATATGAGAGCCATGTTCTACGGTGATTCAAACTTCAACGGGAACATCGACGGCTGGGACGTGTCGAACGTCACGGACATGAGCAACATGTTCGCTTATGCAACCTCCTTCGATCAGGATGTAAGTTCATGGAATACCGTGGACGCTGTGAATATGAGTAGCATGTTCTACGGCTCTTCCTCCTTCAACCAGCTGCTGGACTCATGGAACACTGGCAGTGTCACGGACATGAGTGACATGTTTTTTGAAGCTGTTTCCTTCAACCAGGCTCTGAATTTATGGGATACTTCGAGTGTCGCGGATATGGACAATATGTTCTCCGACGCCTCGTCCTTCGATCAGGATATCTCTTCCTGGGACGTGTCGCACGTCACGGACATGAGCTACATGTTCAGCGGTGCCACCTCTTTCAACCAACCTCTTAACAGCTGGAACACCTCAAGCGTGACGAGCATGACATGGATATTTCAGGGTGACACCGCTTTCAACGAGCCCTTAAATTCCTGGAATGTCTCGAATGTGACGAGCATGGGTGGTATGTTCTATAACGATACCGCCTTTGATCAGGATATCTCCGGGTGGAGCACTTCGAATGTTACCAGCATGAATGCCATGTTTGCCGATGACACCTCCTTCAACCAGCCGCTCAATTCGTGGGATGTTTCGCATGTCACGGATATGGGCGACATGTTCGCATATACCCCCTTCAACCAGCCACTGAATTCATGGAACACCTCGAATGTTACTGATATGGGTTTTATGTTCAACTTTGCCTCATCCTTTGATCAGGATATTTCCTCCTGGGACGTGTCGCACGTTACCGATATGAGCGACATGTTCAGGGAAAGTCCCTTCAACCAGCCGCTGGACTCATGGAACATTGGGAATGTCACCAGCCTGGATAGCATGTTCTCCGGTGCCTCGTCCTTCGATCAGCCCCTTGGCTCATGGCATACCTCGAATGTCACCGACATGGGCGGAGTATTCGCAGACACTCCTTTCAATCAGGATATTGGCGGCTGGGATACGTCAAAGGTGACTGAAATGGGCACGATGTTCTTCGGCGATGCCGCGTTTGACCAGAATCTCGGTTCTTGGAACGTTTCGAATGTCACCAGTATGAATTACATGTTCTCTGGAACCTTGTCCACCACGAACTATGACGCGCTCCTCAATGGCTGGGTTTCGGGAGGAGTATCGGGCAGCGTTTCTTTTGATGCGGGAGGCAGTAAGTATTGTTCGGCAGTTTCTGCTCGTCGAACTCTCGTCTCCGGTAATTCTTGGACGATTACCGACGGAGGCCCCTGTGATCAGATTGCAGTTGCATTGACCTCCACCATCAAGGGGATTGCCATTACGAACAATGGCAATCCCGGGTCATCGCTTGGCACCATCCAGGATGACGGTTCAGGAACGATCACGAACACCGAAGCGGCGGACACGTCTAATGCGGGTTCGTACGTTACCGCATTTCAGGCTGTCGATCCGGAAGCTTCGATCACAAAGGTCGTGAAATATTCAAACGGTGCCGACTTCAGCGGCTTCGCGACTGATGCGGCATACGACGGTACCGATGCCGTCTCCGACGGTGATTTCTTCATTGTTGAACTTACGCCCGCGAGTCTTCCCGTGGTGTATTACAAGATCGATGTGTCAGTGATTACGGTGAATCCTCCAACCGTTACCACAAACAGCGCGAACTCCGTTAGTCAAACGACTGAAACTCTCAATGGTGATATCGAAAATATTGCGGGAAATGATGTAATCACCGAACGTGGATTCAATATTGGAACTGACACAACTTATTCAATGGCGAACGTATCAGAAACATCAAGTAGTTTCAATTCGGGTACTTATAATTTGAATGCGACAAGCCTTACCTGCAACACGTCGTATGATTTTCGCGCCTACGCAGTTGGCAGAACAGGAACCACGTATGGTGGTAATCAAAGCTTTACCACAAACTCTTGTAGTACTGGAGGCGGTGGAGGCGGTGGAGGCGGTGGAGGCGGTGGAAATCCTGCGCCAACCCCGACTGACCTCGGACCCGTAGGTCTCGTAAGCGACGGAAGCACTACGAGTACCCAGCCGACGATTACTTGGAATCTTACCGACTCTCAGGATCCGTCCGCGCAGGTAGGGTATCTCGTTGCTATCCTCAATGCTCCAGTCATTGACGAGTCCCATGTCGTCCTCGTATACGTTGAAATGGGTCATGCACCCGGGGCGCAGTCATTCACGGTCGGCCAGGCGGCGGACGCAGGCGGACAATATGAGGGCGGCTCGGAGGGTCAGACGCTTCCCAAGGGAACCTATTACTGGGTCGTGGCCGGGTTCGGTGGTCAGGGTCCCGGACAGTTCGTCATGGGATGGGATCAGAACGATCCCGCGGCGTATTCCTTTACGGTCGGAGACGCGCCAGCTCCTGTTGCCCCTGTGGTGCAGCAGTCGTCGGCCCCCGTCTCCGGCGGCCGGGCCTACGCCTGCATGGACCCGAAGGCTACGAATTATGACACCTACCCGTTGCCGGGCAATACGGCGTGCGAGTATCAACAGGTTTCAGCTGCCGGCACGGGGTACGTGGCGACAATACCGGGGACCCTCGGCTTGCTGTTCACAAGAAACCTGAAGAAGGGGTCCAATGGTGCCGACGTTAAGAAGCTTCAGAAATATCTGGGACTTCACGGATTCGCCGTCGTTTCGGCAGGTAAGGAAACGGACTACTTTGGAAGCGCGACCCAGAGGGGGCTGAAGGCCTTCCAGAAAAGTGTCGGCCTCGTTGCCGACGGGTCCTTCGGGCCGAAGACTCGAGCGTACATCAATGGTCATCAGTAAGGGGTAAATAAAAAGACCGGCACCCATGGGTGCCGGTCTTTTTCGGTTTACCTTTTTGTTGTTAAGTTCTGGAGCGGCCAGCTTTCGCATAACTCAGCAGCTCCAGATAAGTCTCGTAAAATTTGAGATGAGGGTCGATTGCGTCAAGGATGTCAGCGCGATCTTTCCATGTCTCGACGATGCCGTGAATTGCATTGATCGCAGCGTGGCGGGCCCTCCGCCTTCCTTCGGGCGAGTACTCTACTTGGTCAAGGGTTCCCTGATAGTGCCTGCATGCCCTTTGGACGAGTGTCCAGTACCAGGATGTCGCTTTGGCATAAACGGTGCCCAAGAGGTCCTTTGGAATCTCACCAAGTGCTTCTCCGAATGAAAGCAGGTCATAGGTGGACTTGTCGCTGATTCCTCGGTACTCGATTTTCCCAAGGCAATGACAGATCATTTCTGCATGAACAGTAAGAAGCACGTCCCGGTCGATCAGTCTGGCCCTCTTGAGGAGTCTTTTGATAACCAAGCGGTCGTACCACACGGTGGGGAGAAAAAGCACTCCACCAAGCAGCAACGCCGCTACTATTGCCGCAAAGCCGAATCCCATCCTGGGAAACCCTGCCTCGAAGAGCAAGCGAGCCTCATTGCGGCAAAGATAGCACGTTATCGCCGTGATGAGGAAGGCGGTGAGCATGGATCCTATCAGCGAGTTCTTTCTGTCGTACTTGTTCGCGGCCTCAGAACCGGCCAACATTTTTGAGTGATCCAAACCCAGGGCAAAGAACATGGATGGTAATTGGTCGGGAGTTATCTTCAACAGGAGCTTGCGGGCAAGCGCCTCGTCGGTAGTCTGGAGGTGTTTCATTTTTTTCTTTTTTATTGTTTGGGAATGTTTTTCTTGCCGCAACTGTATCATGATCGTTGACTTTAATCAATATGTATGTCGTTTTTATTCGGCGTCGAACCTGGTATACTCATCCGTATGAAAGAACCATCGCAACAGCAGGTCTGGGACCGTGAATATTCCGACCCTGTCTTTACAAGCTTCGAGCGGAAGCCTCATCAGGCCGTGAAGGACTTTCTTTCGTATATCCGCAGGAAGGAGAAGTTCGACCTGGAAGGCAAGGCCTTTCTGGACATCGGGTGTGGCATCGGCAAGGATGTCGAGTATGCGGTTGACCATTACGATATGAAGGGGATCGGCTGCGATGTGTCGCCCGTTGCGATTGCCGAGGCAAAGCGCGCGGTGCCGAACGGGGCGTTTTTCGTGCATGATCTACGTGAAGCCCTTTCCTTGAAAAATGATTCGGTTGACGTTTCGGTGATGGTCATGGTCATCCATATTTTGAAAAAGGCAGAACGCGAGCGCTGTCTTTCGGAAATCTCGCGCGTGATGAAACTGGGGGGATATTTTTTCCTGAAAACCCTCGCGCTTCCCGGCGATGCGCATGCAAAGTACTTGATCAAGGAATTTCCCGGCGACGAGCCGAATTCGTTCATTCATCCGGACCTGCATATTGCGGAACATGTTCATTCCAAGGAGGATATTGTTGCAGAACTTGAAAAGGATTTTGACATTCTCTCGCTCGAGAAGACGAGCGGGTATCAGAAATGGAACAACCAGAGTTACAAGAGGAATTATTGGGTTGCGTGCCTGAAGAAGAAATAGAATCTCCAGAGCTGATAAACTTTTGATAAAGCCCATGGTTTTTCAGCTTGCTCAAGGCCTGTGGCAGGGTATATGCTTGCGGCATGAATATAGAGAATATTTTACAAAAAATAAGTAAGGAACAAGAATTATCAAATGCAGAATTGGGATTCTTGCTATTAGTGAAGACTGATTCGCTTAGCAGCGAATTGGGTTTCCATGTAAGGCGGCTACAAGAGCAAATTTCCTCACTGGACTGCAACCTCAATGATTTTGCAGCCATGACAATGAAGGAATTTGCCAAGGTTCATCGTGCCCTCGACGGTATTCGAGTCGGTCTTCGCAGTACGACCTCACGGGTTGGAAAAGTCGAAAAAGAGGTCGGTAAACTCGCCTGAAAGAACTATTTTTGCTAGACTGCGCGCATGACCAAGGACGAGATCCAGGCACGAATAGCTGAACTTGAAACGGCGATGTACGCGGCTGACTTTTGGAACGACAAGGAAAAAGCGCAAGCAACCTTGCGTGAAATTGAGGAGCTGAAGGCGAAGCTGGAAGGTGGGGGAACGTTCGACAAGGGCGACGCGGTCCTTTCGATCTTTACTGGTGCGGGTGGTGACGACGCGGAAGATTTTTCAAGGATGTTGTATGAAATGTATTTGAAGTACATCGAACACAAGGGGTGGAAGACGATCTTGATTGATAAGAATGAAAACGGCAATGGCGGGTTCCGTTCCATCGCAATTGAAATCTATGGCAAGAATGCGTATGGGACACTCAAAAATGAGTCTGGTGTTCACCGCCTGGTGCGCATGAGTCCGTTCAATGCGAAAGGGAAACGCAATACCTCGTTTTCGATGGTGGAAGTCCTGCCGAAATTCGAAAAACTGGAATTTGAAATTCCCGAAACGGATTTGGACATGTCGTTTGCAAAATCCGGGGGCAAGGGAGGCCAGAACGTGAACAAGCGTGAGACGGCGGTGCGGATCACGCACATCCCGACGGGGCTGTCCGCGCACGCGACCGGCGAGCGTTCGCAGGAAGCGAACCGCGAGGAAGCGCTTCGCATGATCAGTGCCAAGGTGTGGAAACTTGAACAGGAAAAGCAACGCGCGTCCGAACGCGGCATGGCCATTTCCGCGACGACCGACAACGAATGGGGAAGCCAGATTCGGTCATATGTCTTGCATCCGTACAAATTGGTCAAAGACCACCGTACCGGGGTCGAAACCGGGAATGTCGAGAAAGTCCTCGAACGCGGGGAGTTGGATGAGTTTATTGAAGCGGAAAAAGGCTTGTAACAAAAAACCCTAGCCGTAGCGAGGGGTTTTTATTTGTAAGCGTGAGCTTATTTTTTACCAGGTGTGATGATGATGAGGTTTTCACCAGTGGTGTCTTCCCAGCACATCATCTCAGGTTCGTCCCATATGCACCCAGATTCCAGAGTTTCCCGCAGTAATAGAGAAAGCTTGCTGAATACTTCCGCACCTTGGTGCTGTTGGTCGTCTCTCCACCTGTCTCCGCAATCCATTGCAATGCTTCGGTCGGCACCAAATTTTTCTCTGAGGGTCTTGACGAGTTCCTCCTCGTCTCCATCGAAAGTAAATTTGTAAGCCTGTTGATCCGACGCGCTGCAGAATGCAGTGTAAGCGACACCTTGTTTAAGGTGATTTTGTCCGTAAGTTGCCATAACTCATGTTTTGTTTTGAATTCCTTGCTACCTATTCACCCGAAGGCAAGATACAGCGACTCTCGTTTCAAAGAACGATTTTTTGGCTTGAGAGTTCGTAATAGGAGTAGCAAGGTAAAATGGCTTATCTGGATATAATAATAGCATGAACACGTACATATGTCAAGTATTCTCAAAATATCCTTATGCTATAATGACAGAACTATGATTATCACCCACCACGGCAAGCAGTTCTTCAAGCTCCAGACCGGCGACATGGTGCTCGCCTTGAACCCCATTTCGAAGGATTCCGCGTTCAAAACCAACGGTTTCGGGGCCAATATCGCCCTCGTTTCCGAGAACCACGAGGATTACAACGGATCGGACCTGGTGGAATATGCAGGACGCAAGCCCTTCGTCATCAACGGTCCTGGCGAATACGAGATATCCGACATCCTGTTCCAGGGATTCGGAACCAAGGGATATGACGACCAGGTGAACTCGATCTACTATTTCGAGTTCGACGGCATGAAGATCCTGTTTCTGGGAGCCATGTACCTGCCCGAGATCCCTCTTGAGGCGCGCCAGGCCATCGGCGACGTCGACATCCTTTTCGTTCCCATCGGTGGCAAGACCGTCGTCGGATCGGAAGCGGCACACAAGATCGCCGTGTCATTCGGCCCCAAGGTCATCATCCCGATGGACTACGGTTCCGACCAGGAAAAGGGCGCTCTCGCCGACTTCCTCAAGGAGTGCGGATCTGAAAAAGTAAGCCCTGTCGACAAACTGACCGTGAAGTCGAAGGACCTTGCCGGAAAGGAACAGGACGTCATCATCATTGAATAACCATGAGAAAGATCATCCACAAAATCAGGTCGCAGCCACCACAGTTTCGCGTGATGGTTGCCGTCATTGCCGCACTGGTGGTTACTGCCGGTATTGCTGTACTGTGGGCG
The DNA here is from genome assembly GCA_903920485.1 of uncultured bacterium. Taxonomy (GTDB): domain Bacteria; phylum Patescibacteriota; class Minisyncoccia; order Phycocordibacterales; family UBA1006; genus CAIXMG01. The sequence goes on along the minus strand of CAIXMG010000023.1, from coordinate 3,641 downwards.
TTCTCGTTCTCGAAAGGGCCCGTCGATGAAACCTCAACGGTCGCTCCCAGTCCGCTTTCCGCATTGGTTGATACCGTGAAAAATACGATTCAGGATTCAAAGGAGGATCATGCGAATGCGGGGGACGCGACCAATCCCGTCCAGGTCATCAATGCCGACGATGCCACTGCCAGCCAGTAGTCGAATATTTTTTTAATGCAACGCTATGCCAAAGAACCCACCGAAAACCGAAGAAGCTCCTGTCCAGCACGATCGCCTGATCGGCATGAACATCTCGACAGAAATGCGCGAAGCTTTTATCGCATACTCAATGTCCGTGATCACGTCGCGTGCGCTTCCTGATGTTCGTGACGGATTGAAGCCCGTACACCGACGCATCCTGTACGCGATGCACGAACTCGGACTCAACGCGTCGGCAAAATTCCGCAAGTCAGCACTGGTAGTGGGTGAGGTACTGGGTAAGTACCACCCGCACGGGGACGCGTCCGTATACGGTGCCATGGTCAACATGGCTCAGGATTTCACGTATCGCTACCCATTGATCTGGGGACAGGGAAACTTCGGTTCCATTGACGGTGACAGCGCGGCGGCCATGCGATATACGGAAGCCAAGATGTCGAGGATCTCAGGAGAGCTGTTGCGCGACCTCGACAAGGAAACCGTCGACTTCCGTCCCAACTATGATGCGACGCAGTCCGAACCCGTCGTCATGCCTGCAGCCGTACCGACGCTTCTGCTTAACGGGTCGCTCGGAATCGCCGTCGGAATGGCGACGAAGATCCCGCCGCACAACCTGGGCGAGGTGATCGATGCCGTCGTTGCGACGATCGACGAGCCGAAGATTACCAACGAAGGCCTCATGGACTACCTCAAGGGTCCCGATTTTCCCGGTGGCGGAATCATTTACAACAAGAAGGACATCATGCACGCCTATGCTACGGGTCGAGGCGCCATCGTCTGCCGGGGTGAGGCGGAGATTGCCGAACTCAAAAACGGATCGTTTCAGATCGTCGTTACCTCGATCCCGTTCGAGGCGAACAAGACCAACCTCATCGAGAAAATTGCCAGCATGGTGCAGGAAAAGAAGATCACCGAGATCAAGGGAATGCGCGACGAATCCACCAAGGAGATGCGCATGGTGTTCGACCTCAAGGCCGGCGTGAATCCTCAGAAGGTGTTGAACTATCTGTATAAGCACACGGAACTGGAAAGCAATTTCAACTTCAACATGATCGCGCTGGTGGATGGAACACCACAGACGCTGTCATTGAAGGATTTCCTTACCAACTTCATCATGCACCGGCAGGAAGTGGTGAAGCGACGCACCGAATTCGACCTGAAGAAGGCGGAAGCGCGTGCGCACATTTTGGAGGGTCTCAAGATCGCGCTTGACCATATCGACGAGGTGATCAAGCTGATCCGCGCGTCGAAGGACACGACGGATGCCAAGGAAGGCCTCATGAAGAAGTTCAAGCTGTCAGAAATCCAGTCATTGGCGATCCTCGACATGAAGCTGCAGAAGCTTGCCGGACTTGAACGAAAGAAGGTTGAGGACGAGCTGAAGGAAGTGCTGGGAATCATCAAGGACCTGAAGTCGCTTCTTGCCAGCAAGGAAAAGATGATGGCCGTGATTCGTACTGAACTGGTCGAGATCCGCACCAAGTATGCCGACGAGCGACGAACCAAGGTAGTTGCCAAGGCAGTGGGAAGCATTTCCGACGAGGACCTGATCGCGGACACGAACGCGGCATTGGTGTACACCGCAGGCGGGTACATCAAGCGAACTGATCCGTCAGAATATCGATCGCAGAAGCGCGGAGGTGTCGGCGTCGTTGATCTTGATACGAAAGAGGAAGACGTGGTGACCCATTTGCTGACGACTTCGACGCATAGTGACCTGTTGTTCTTCACAGACTTGGGCAAGGTCTACCAGATGAAGATGTATGATATTCCTGAAGGCCGTCGAGCGACCAAGGGTAAGTCAGTCATGAACTTCATCGACCTCAAGGACAACGAGAAGGTGACTTCGATTCTTGCTGTTCCGAAAGGTTCAGATGTGAAGGGCAAGTCATTGTTCTTCGTCACCAAGCAGGGGACGATCAAGAAGGTTCCTGCTGACAGCTTTGCCTCGGTACGCCGAAACGGGCTGATCGCGATCAACCTGCACGATGGCGACACGCTGCTTGGGACGATCATGACGCAGTCGGGGGATTCTGTCTGTCTCATTACATCCGAAGGTCAGTCGATCCGTTTTGCGGAATCTGATGTGCGCGACATGGGACGAACGGCAGCCGGAGTACGCGGAATCGACCTGGACAAGAAGGATTTCGTTGTCGGACTGGGTGTCGTTTCTCCAAGCATGAAGAATCCGACCTTGATGGTCATGTCCGATCACGGATTCGGAAAGCGAACCGAGATCGACGAGTACAAGATCCAGAAGCGCGGCGGTTCCGGCATCAAGACCGCGAACGTGACCGACAAGACGGGACCGATCGTGGGTGCCAAGATCGTGACGGACGACCACTCGGAACTGATCGCGATCTCCGCGAAGTCTCAGGTCATCCGAACGGAATTGGAATCCATTCCGGTACTGTCACGAGCCACCCAAGGGGTGCGCGTGATGAAATTGAGAGAAGGGGACAATTTGGCGAGCCTTACGTTGCTATAATGAATGTTTTCTCAAAAACCGCGATATCGCGGTTTTTGTTTGCTAAAAATTTCGTTCCGTGGTATTTAAGCAGGGAACCTTTCATTTCCCAACCCTGTAAAAATTTAATATCATGAAGCATCTTATCATTCTCTGGACGTGGCAGATTTCTGCGGCATGGAACGAGCTCTATCGTCAGCACCCTCTCGTTTGTACCATCGTCATCGCCTTCGCTTTGTTTTTTCTGCTAGCGATCGTTGTCAATCCCTTTATACCTCCTAATCGCTTAGATGAGGACATTGAGCAGGCAGAAGCCGATGCCATCATCCGGAAGATCTCCGCTCAAAAAGGTGAAGTCGAAGCTTGGCTGAACAGAAAAGTATCAACGTCATCTTCTGCCGATGATTCGTTTGTCATCGAGAAGATCGTCGTGGATGACACGACCGTCCAACTGATGTCTGATACCTATCGCTGTCAGATCTACTTTACCTTGCCGTTTGAAGAAGAAGGCAGTGTCGTGAGTGCCTTCGGTGAAAAGGTCAATTCGGTTTTATCACCACGGCAGATCGAGAAACAGGCCCGCAAGGAATTTCAGGCGGCATTGGCCTTGAGTCAGCCGCTTGAATCGGTTTCTGGCCTACCTTGGATGCTGGAACCAGAAACTTCATCCAAAATAATCAGGTTTACGGTAGGTTCAGCCTAATGGGTCAGACCAGAACTGCTTTTAAAACCGGGAACATTTGTTCCCGGTTTTTGCTATACTTGTCTTATGAGCCGCAAGGTCCGAAAGATTACCTACCATATCGGCATTGACGAGGTCGGGCGGGGACCGCTCGCCGGACCCGTTACCGTCTGCGCATTTGCGATCCTTGATCATGAATTGGCACGACTGGACGACGTGGGCGCAAAGGATTCCAAAGTCCTGTCCGAACAGAAGCGCGATGTCGTGGCGGGCAAGCTCAAAGCCCTGGTGAAGGAGGGAAGATGTACGTAC
>CAIXMG010000022.1 GCA_903920485.1 uncultured bacterium | reverse complement strand
TTGAAAGGTGAATCAATGAGGAGAAAGAAATTAGATAAAAATGTGTAAGTTCTAACAGCAAATCTGGCCTCAAAAAGGTGGTACACTTTGCCGCGGAACAAGTGGTACATTTTGTCGCGGAATCAGTGGTACACTTTCACCGGAATACTCAAGAAAACGAATACCACGTCCAGAACATTCTCTATGTCCTACTTGCGCCGATCTTCAACGACATCGCGGACGAAGTGAACCTCCAGCCTGTTGGGCAGAAGAATCCGCGCATGGACCTCTACCTACCGTCGCTAAATACCATCATCGAGGTCAAATACAGGAAAGACGAGAAGAAGTCATTCCCGGCGCTCATCGGTGAGATCGCCGAAGATGCGTCTCTCTATAGCGCCGATACGAAATATAAGAATGCGCAGATCGTCGCCTTCCTGTGGGATTGCAAGCGTTCGACGCAGGAGCATGCGAAGTTCAAGGAGGGTGTATTGAAGATTAACGGGATCAATGGGTGTGTCGTGGTCAGCGCGCCCTCGACAATGGATAAATAACCATCGAGCTAGGGGTCTTCACGAAACGGATAAAATAGCACGTTAGTGCGCCGGGAGACCGGAAAAGAGTAAAAGATGCAAGTTCTTCCCTTTTCCGAAACGACCTCTAACGCCGCCATAAATTGCCACCTAAACCTTAGCCTAGACCGGTCAGATTGATGGCTTTTTAATTGCTTATTTTTTCTTCCCAGGCCGTTGCGTGAGAGCTGAACCTGCGGCAGTTTTTGAGGTTTTGCTTGTACTTTTATTACTCAATGTTTTTGATGCTGCTGTAGCTGCGTTCTTTGAAGTTTCCTTTGATGGCGACTTTGTTTGAGAAAGTGCAGAGCCAGCGGCTGACTTCGCTGTTTTACTGGAATCAGGATTCCGTAACACTTTGGACGCAGCTGTCGCAGCCTTTTTACCTGTTACTTCAGTTTTTTTGACCATATTTTCCTTTCTCCAAATTATGTTTAAGATTAGAACCAATTTCAACAGAGGAAGTATCGTTTAATACAAAGAAAGCTACGACTATGAGTAAAGCCGCAAAAACTATAGAGGCTGCAAAACCTCCAATAAAATTTACACCAAATTGTGGCCAAAACTTTCGAGACTCCCTAATTTCAGAAACGATAATACCTTCTTCAATTTCCTTATTCTTTTCCTCGAACGCAACATCAATAACATCTCTTGCATATCCTTGAAGTGCATTTTCTGCATCTCCTTTAGCTCTAATAATTTCACTATAAGGCTGATGCCTATACCACTTCGTCAGTTCATCTATAGTTGGGGGGACTTTATTGTTTTCTTCAAAATGCCTCATCCATTCTATTCTTCGTTCTTCGATAATTGCAAAGGCCACTAAACCATATAGCCAATTATCATCCGAGTCATCCACTAACTCCTTATAGATATCTTCTGAACCTCTATATTCCGCCATTCGAATATCCTTTTTCTTTACGAGACGCAGCTGAGACACTAGCATTATTTATTTTCTAGTACAACAGATTTTCTTCTCAAACAAGACAAATATACCACAAAAACACATATTCTCTATCC
>CAIXMG010000021.1 GCA_903920485.1 uncultured bacterium | reverse complement strand
GCTTGCTCCTAAGGCAAGTGCGTCTACCAATTTCGCCACCCGGGCAGTATGCGCTTGTTGTGCCGAGGGTGGGAATCGAACCCACACGACCTTGCGGCCAGAAGATTTTAAGTCTTCCGTGGCTACCATTACACCACCTCGGCATTGTGAGGCCTCCTTCGCTTCTCGTTTCACTCGAAGCTTCGGCGGACCAAGGGAGGCGTGGGCGGGAATTGAACCCGCGCATGTCGGTTTTGCAGACCGAAGCGTTACCACTTCGCCACCACGCCAGTGCTTCGCCCTGCGTAGCTTTAGCGAAGCAGGGTCCAGTCCAAAGATAATAGCTTATTTGTCCTCCTCTCGCAACAGTTCGTCCACCAGCTGCCGGTTCTTTTCGCCGCGGTCAACCGTGAAGCGAAGCCAGGGAACCTGCCGGATTCGGGATAACTTTTGGATGTGATGTCGGATGTCATCCTGATGCCGCTTCAGGAAGTCCATGGCGATCGTCTCCGCCTTCTCAGGGAGGACCGAAATGAACATTGCCGCCCTTTTCCCGTCATCGGAAAGCTCGCACCGGGTAATGGTGATCAGCGACATGCGCGAAGCCTCCCGCGTGATGTAATCCGCGGCGTACTTCCTGATTTCTTTTTCTAGGGTTTCTATGTGGGACATATGTTTGGATTTCCTTTTCACCGTACCCCGCCGCCCTACGGGCACCTCCCCTTATCAGGGGAGGGCAGACCTCTGGGGTGCACTTCATCATCGAGATTACTGTCTCCCTCTGAAAGGGGGAGTGTCACGAGGCTTTGCGAGTGACGAGGGGGTACGGTGAAAGGTGGTTACTTCGTCTCCACCTTGAACGTTTCAATGATGTCGTTCTGCTCCGGAGCGACCTTGCATTCGATCTGCATCCCGAATTCATTTCCCGTCTCGACGGTCGAGGTAGGGGACTTGCCCTGCTGCAGTCCCGTAATATGGCCTCGTCCGACCTCTTCTCCTTTTCTCATCAACTTGAACTGGTCCTTTGTGTTCATGGTTCCGCTGACAACCGTTCCGCCGGCAACATGGCTGTTCTTGGTGGTGCTGAACACCTTGAGGATCTTCGCGGTACCGATGGTCGTTTCGACTTCCTTGCGGGGGCGCCGTGCCTCCCGTTCGATTTCCAGCCACTCGGTCATCTTGTAGATGATGTTGAAGGTCTTGATCGCGATGCTGTCCACGTCGTTGATGTCGCGAACGGCGCGTTCGGTGTCGACATTGAATCCGAGGATGATCGTGTTCTTGTCAGAGAGTGCCAGCTGGACATCGGATTCGTTGATCGTGCCCACGCCCTTCTTGATGACCTTGAAGAAGACTTCGTCGGTGGATAATTTTGAAATCTCGCTTTCGATGGCTTCTGCGGATCCGTACACGTCAGCCTTGATGATAAGGGGGATGATCTTGGTGTTCTCCGTCAGTTCGACGTGTGCGGCCGGACCTGCAATCCTTGCGGCTTCGATGGCAAGTTCCACGTATTCCTCGGCATCCTTTTTCGTTTCGAGGGCCTGGAACGCCGATCCGATGCGGGGCAGGGTTGAGAAGCCGGTGATGCGAATGGGGGACGAGAACGTCGCGGTTTCGATGAGGTCGCCTGCGAAGTTCTCGATCAGCCGCGTAGCTGCCATGGCATCGTCCACGACGACGAACTGGCCCTTTTTGAGGGTTCCGTTCTTGATGATGAGGGTCGCGGAAATTCCGCGCTTCTCGTCCATGTTTGCCTCGACGACGAATCCTTCTGCCAGTTTCGCGGGATCTCCCTTGAAGTCCTGGAATTCCGCAAGCAGCAGGATGGTTTCCAAAAGGTCGTCGATGCCTGCGCCGGTATGCGACGAAATTGCGGCAACGGGAACGTCACCGCCGTAGCCTTCCACGTAGACGCCGTGCTCAAGGAGTTCTGACTTCACGCGTTCGACATTGGCGTTGGGTCGGTCGATTTTCGTGATGGCCACGATGTAGGGAACCTTTTCGCTTACGATCGTTTTGATCGCCTCGACGGTCTGGGTCTTCACGCCTTCCTCGCCAGACACGATGAGGATCGCAATGTCCGCGATGCGGGCACCGCGGTTGCGCATGTGGGAAAACGCCGCGTGTCCGGGCGTATCGATGAACGTGATGCGTTTCTTGTTGCCGGCCTTGTCGGAATGGGCGACTTCGTACGCGGCGATGTGCTGGGTGATGCCGCCGTGCTCGCCGGCAACGATGTTTGATTTTCGGATGTAATCCAACAGGGAGCTTTTTCCATGATCAACATGTCCCATGATGGCGACGATTGGCGGACGCTCAATAAGGTTGTTCGGGTTGTCTTTCATGGCTAATTAAAAATCTTGCAAGCTTCCTTCAAGGCGCGCGCTTCTTCTGCAGATAATTCGTATTCAGATCCAAAATCGATGAGCGGTTTCGCATAGACGTTCATGCGTTCGCGCGCGTACAGTGATGAGATGACGACGCCGCTGCCGTCCTCGCTGACCAATGCCGTGGCAAAGCTCTGCTTTCCGCCGACGTCGGCGAATGCGTTGTAGCGAACCGTTGCGATTCCGCGGATGCTGGATTTGTTCTCGCTGTCGATGCGGCCGCCCAGTTCCTCGATTCGCTCGACGCGGTTCTGAAAGATCGCATGATCGTCCATCAGTTGATAGATCGCTGATTCCAGGTTTTTTCCGTTGGTGCCCGTGGTCAGGCGCTTGAGCCGGTTTGAAAACTGGTGCACAGAATATCCCAGCGTAAGGCTTACAATGACGAGGAGAGCGGCCAATCCGATAACGAGGTATGACAAATAAGGCATAGTGGCTGGATTATACCTTAGAATTATGGTAATTTCAAGGGGTGCATTTCCCGTTTAAGAAGAAGCGAATCTATCTGGATCATGCTGCGACGACGCCCATGGACGCGCCTGTTTTGTGTGCAATGAATGAGACCTATCAGCATTCCTACTTCAATCCGGGCGGGTTATATAAAGAGGCGGTTGCAACTGCAAAAATCATTTCTAATTCAAGAAAGTCTGTTGCAAGCCTGCTTGGCACGACAAGTGACCATGTTGTCTTTACGCGTGGCGGAACGGAGTCGAACAACTTGGCGATCATGGGCGTGCTCGAAAACGTCACAGCTCGCTTTTCAGACACCCCCCAGCCCCCTCTGAAAGAGGGGGAGCAGCGCCAGCCAGCTCTCGACGGAGAAGCCCCCTCTTTCAGAGGGGGAAGCGAAGCGGGGGTGTCTGCAAAAGGGGAAGGAAAACATCATGTCATCGTCTCTGCGATAGAACACGTTGCCGTTCTTGAAACGGTCCGGCACTTGGAAAAGATCGGAAGGATTTCGCTTTCGATCGCACCAGTTACGGAAAACGGCATTGTTGATATGGATGCGCTGAAAAAACTGCTGACACCTGAAACGGTGTTAGTTTCCATCATGTACGTGAATAATGAGATCGGTACTGTTCAGCCTATCAAGGAAATTAGCAAACTTATTAGGTGGTACAAAAAGCAGGCAAGACACACCCTAACCCTCTCTAAAAGAGAGGGAACCGAACCCTTAAATCTAACGGAGGGGTTAGAGGGGAATACCCCCTCTTTTAGAGGGGGGCAGGGGGGTGTCTGGCCTCTATTTCACACTGACGCTATTCAAGCCGCAAATTACTTGGAACTGAATGTCGACAAGCTCGGCGTCGACCTGATGAGCCTTTCGGGCTCGAAGATTTACGGACCAAAGTCATCTGGAGTACTGTACGTTCGCAATCGCGACACGGTCGCGCCGGTTCTTCATGGCGGCGATCAGGAATTCGGATTGCGAGCGGGAACAGAAGATATTGCGACAATTGTCGGTTTTACAAAAGCACTTGAGATAACGCGGAAGAATTATGAGAATGAGGCGCTGCGCCTTGAG
>CAIXMG010000020.1 GCA_903920485.1 uncultured bacterium | reverse complement strand
AGGGCTCCGCGGAGCGGTGGGGAGTACTTGATAAAGAATTTACGGCTCTTTGGTAAGGTGGGTCTCTATGAGATTCATTCACAATGACCCATTAATGAAAGACAGAAGGAGATCTTTAAGAAATAACAGCACGCCAGAAGAAGTGATCGTTTGGAATTATTTAATGGCAAGCGGGTTGGGGAAACCCTTCAGGAGGCAGTTTGGAATCGGTCCTTACATCGTCGACTTCTACTGTTTTAAACTAAAATTAGTGATTGAGCTTGATGGACCCGTTCACGACAGCCGGCAAGAATATGATTCTGAGAGAGACGGGTTTCTTGCGGGTCATGGGTGCACGGTCCTGCATTTTAAAAATCAAACGATCCGTGATAACTTACAAGGAGTACTAGAAAAGATAAAGCAAACGATTTCGTCACTTTCAATCTGAGTACTCCTTTCAGATACTCCCTCGGCCTTCGGCCACTCCCCCTATAAGGGGGAGATACTCCGTCTAGATTGTAGTTACCATCCCGACGGAGAATCCTCCCCTCTTAGGGGAGGTGCCCGCAGGGCGGAGGAGTACTGATACGAGGGATACTAAAAAGGAAACTATGGCAAAAGACTATTACAAAACCCTCGGTGTCGACAAGAACGCTTCAGAAGCGGATCTTAAGGCTGCCTTCAGAAAACTTGCCCATCAGCATCATCCCGACAAAAACGGCGGTGACGACAAGAAATTCAAGGAAGTGAACGAGGCGTATCAGACGCTATCCGACAAGAACAAGCGCGCACAGTACGATCAGTTCGGCTCCGATGGGCCATCATTCGGCGGCGGGGGACAAAGCGGCAATCCGTTCGGCGGACAGCAGGGCGGATTCGGAGGCTTCGACTTCTCGCAGTTCCAAGGATTTGGCGGCCAGTCGACAGGCTCAGGCCAGGGCTTCGAATTCGACCTCGGCGACCTGTTCGGTGGCGCATTTGGAGGCGCGCGAGCGTCCCGAGCTCGTCGAGGGAATGATATTGAAACTCAAGTTCGCATCACGTTCAAGGAATCCGTCTTCGGTGTCGAAAAGAAAATAGTTCTTAATAAGACGTCAGTCTGCAAGGTCTGCCACGGCGACGGCGCAAAACCGGGAACGAAGCTCAAAACCTGTGCGACCTGCAAGGGGCAGGGAAAAATTTCCCAGGTTCAGCGAACGATTCTGGGTAACATGCAGACCGTGACCGACTGTCCGGAATGCTACGGATCGGGAAAAATTCCCGAAACGAAATGCGATACCTGCAAGGGTGCCGGTGTCACGCGCGACAAGTCCGAGATCGCCATCAATATTCCTGCGGGGCTGAACAACGGCGACACGCTTCGCATGGACGGACAAGGTGAAGCGATTCCTCACGGTGCATCAGGCGATCTCTTCATCCATTTGGCGATTGAATCGCATCCTATGTTCAAAAGGATGGGCAATGACCTCATCATGGCCAAGGAAATCCCGCTTGCTGATGCGCTTTTGGGAACGACCCTTGAATTCGAGTCATTGGATGGCAAGGAGAAGCTCGAGGTTCCTGAAGGCACGAATACGGGCGATCAGCTGAAGATCAAGAATCGCGGAGTTTCCAACGGGCGGTCACGCGGCGACCTTCTGGTCGGCATCAAGGTTATTATGCCGAAGAAACTTTCCAAGAAGGCGAAGGCCCTTATCGAAGACTTGAAGAAAGAATTGTAATCCTTGGCACGTTTTGACGAAATCAGCCAGAAGGAGTATTATGACTCGAAATTGTACCTTTATGCTAAGCACCCTAACCTTCTCGGGAATGATTTCGTCAGTATTGCTCCCGTATTACTGCCTTCGTTATGGATGGGATGAGGGAACTACTCGATTCAGGCAGACGACTGTCTTTGTTGCCGAACGCATCCGCAAGCCCTTCCTCATCATCGTCATAACTCTGACAATCCAGTATGCGTGCTCGTAAGCCGCATAGATGCAAAATAAAAAGTGCGATCCTGTAACAGGGACCGCACATTTTTAATTGGTTAGCTTTTTGTCACCGTCTGTCCGTCCTGCGTATCCTTAACGATAAATCCGAGTTTCGCGATCTCATCACGTAACTCGTCAGATTTTTTGAAATCTTTGTTTGCGCGTGCTGCTTCTCGCGCAGAGAGAAGTTCTGTAACAGCGTTCGGAATTTCTACTTTCTCAGCGACTTCGTCGAGCTTCAATCCAAGTACTCTATCAAAATCAAGGATGGTCGCTTTCTTATCAGCATCGGAAACGTCTGAATTCTTGAGCAGTTCCCAAACGGTTGCAAGCGCACCGGCAGTATTCAGATCGTCGTTAATCATCTCATGGAACAGGACTTGGTATGAATCTGCAATTACGCCGTCGTCGGGCATGGCTTGAACGGTTGCCTTCAGTTTTCGGTACGCGGTCTGCGAAGCGGTGAGGCTTTCCCAGGTAAAGTTCTGCTTTGACCGGTAGTGCGCCTGCAAAAAGAAGTAGCGAAGCGAGAGCGGTTCGAATCCCTTGTCTTCGATATCCTTGATGGTGTACGAAGTGCCTTCGGACTTTGCCATCTTTTTGCCATCAACGAGCAGGTGCTCGTTGTGCAACCAGTAATTCACGAAATGCGCGTGGTTGGCGCAGGTCGATTGTGCGATTTCGTTCGTGTGATGGATGGGGATGTGTTCGATGCCGCCCATGTGGACGTCGAATGTAGAACCCAGGTAATGCTTGCTCATGGCTGAACATTCGATGTGCCAGCCGGGAAATCCTTCGCCGTTTGCAACGAGCGGGGACGTGAACGGCGACGGCCATGTCTGAAGGGCGTTCGCATGCGCACCGGCCTTGAAGAACCAGAGCGCAAAGTCCGTCGGATTGCGCTTGTCGGAGTCGGTGACTGATCCGTGACCCTCACCACTTTCGAGGTTTGCCAGCTGCTGGCCGGAAAGCTTCGTATAGTCGTGATACGTTGAGACGTCGAAATAGACTGCATGGTCGGTCATGTATGCATGGTCGCTGGCAACAAGTTCCTGCACCAGCGCGATCATGTCGGCAATGAAATCGGTTGCCCTTGGGTCATGGGTCGGCGGAAGGGTATTGAGGCTTGCGATATCATTCTTGTAAATATCAATATACTTTTGCGCAATTTCATCAGGAGTAAGATGCTCGCGATTGACGGCTTTCGTCATGCGGTCCTCGCCAGTGTCCGCATCGCCGATGTTGTCGCCGGTCAGATGTCCCACGTCGGTGTAGTTTCGTACCAGGTTCACGTCATAGCCGTTGTACATGAACATGCGGCGCACCAAATCAGCGATCACGACGGCTCGCATGTTGCCGATATGCTGGTTCCAGTACACCGTCGGGCCACAATGATACATCCCGACCTTGCCGTCGGTGATGGGCTTAAAGACCTCCTTTGATCGCGAAAGGGTGTTGGTGAGAGTGATGTTCATGAGAATATCCTACTAGAATAAGGGGTTTTATGGTACTTGACATATGTATGTATATATGCTAATATGTACTTAGTTATTTCAACACCATAAAACAGCATGCAAAATGAAAGCACTCATCTCTATTGCACTTATAATTCTGATTTTGTCAGGTTGTGCACAGAAACATTCTCAAGATATAGAGCTTACCGGGAAGTACATGGAGCAACTAGTACATCGCCAGGTTTCTGATCTCGTACGTGATACCTTTCTTGTCACTAACGACAAAGGGCAACTGTACCTCGTACCAGGAACTCGCTCAAAACTCTGCAACAATCCCAGGCTTGATATGTCAAAAGCGACTCCTTATAAAGGAATGCTCCAGATATCAAATCAAGTAGGAATTATTTACAGACAAGACTAAAATCAATAAGAAGACCGCATAATCCATAATGGATTATGCGGTCTAACTTTTTGCTAAAATTTTTAAATCCACTTCTTATAGTTGAAATATCCATGCATCAGGATGAGGAGGACCAGCAGGATTCCCACGATGACCCAGAAGCCGTCGGGACCATGGAAGATGCGAGGGGAATCTTCAAGACCGAGGAGGATCGCGATGAGCGTCAGCGGGAACGTGACGAACGCCATGAGTGTCAGCTTCTTCGTCACGTCGTTGTTCTTTGCCGTCAACAGCGAGTCATTCGTCTCACGAAGTTCCTTTAACAGGTCGCGTTCGTTTTCAAGGAGGCTCTGGACCTTCGTGTACTCGCCAAGGACTAGGTCGGCATAGCTGTCGGCCGTCTCACCGAACAGCTGGCGGGATCGCGTCTCGAACGACTTGAGGACAGTGCTGTGATACCTGAGCGCCTGCCTGAAATCGAGGACTTTGCGCTGGAAGGTCGAGATTTCCTCGACCATGCGCAGTTCGTGTCCTGCGAAGATCTGGGCCTCAACTTTTTTTATTTCGGCATGCATGCCCTCAAGTTCCTCGATAAGTTCATGGTACAGAAGGTTGTTGATCTGGAAGAAAAGGTGTCCGCCGGTCAGATGGTCGTTGCGGTCAAGGACCGAGTCCACCTTGACCTGTTCGGAAAACTCGATCAGGATGTCGATCGGCTGGTAATGAACGGTCACGAGCACGTCTTTCATGACGACGAAGTTGATCTCGATCTCACCGATTCGTCGGTTCTTGGCAGGGTGATCGGGATAATGCAGTACTAGGTAGAGGGAATCTTCGTAGGTGTCCACCTTTGCGCGTTCCGACGGGGTCAGGAGTTCCTCGGCACAGGCGGGATGAACCTTGTAATCAGCAATAAGGGCTTGGATGTCCTCGCGGGTAGGATTCTCAACATCGACCCAGGTAAGGGCTTTGAGGCGGTGAACGGTAATCATGGGCTCATTATAGCGGTCAAGAAGCCCCTCGACAAGCTCGGGGCAAGCCTGACTGCGCCATGCTTGCGTTTTTTCGCAATTCATGTATACTGCTCCCACTATGGCAACAGCTAAAACAACGGTTAAAAAGGCTCCAGCGAAAAAAGTCGCCAAGAAGGCGGTCGCTAAAAAGACGGTAAAGAAGGTCGCAAAGGCAAAGGCGGGAACTTTCGCTGTCATTGCAACCGGTGGCAAGCAGTATCTCGTCCGAACCGGAGATATCATCCAGGTTGAGAAGCTCGATGGGGAATTCAAGGCGGGTGACACCATTTCGTTCGACCAGGTTCTCCTGATTGACGATGGCGCTACGACGGTCATCGGAACGCCAGCGATCGCCGGCAAGAAGGTATCCGCTTCCTTTGTCGAGGCAGGCCGCGGCCAGAAGATCGACGTCATCCAGTACAAGCAGAAGTCACGCTACTATAAGAAGAAGGGCCACCGACAGCCGTTCATGAAGTTCAAGATTGGCGACATTGCATAAACCCCGAAAGGGTTTTTTGCTTGGTAAACCTCAGGCAACCCTCACCCGTCACACCTTCGGTGCGCCACCCTCTCCGACACTCGCGTCGCTCGGATCGATTTGCCCTCAGAAGGCAAATCGTCTTCGAGGAGAGGGGCTTAATTCGTTACTTCATTTATTTTCTGATAAACAATGGTCGGATCAGAATTAAGCTGATCATTAGAGATACGAATGATCTTAATACCATTTAGTCCAAACAATTCATCTCGAATGCTGTCGTAATCTTTACCTGAGATTGTTAAATGCTGGTTGCCATCGAGTTCCAACGCAATTCTTTTTGAGGCGCAATAAAAGTCAGCGACATATTGCCCAATGCTTACCTGTCTTCGCCATTTTAAACCTGTTTTATTTCCTCGAAGGAGCTTCCAAACGAACTCTTCCTCCTGAGTTTGGACTTTTCGAAGAAACCTCTTTTTTTCCTTGTGTTTCATTCCATTAACAATTCTCATGGTAGAAATTCTAGCAATTGAGTGCTCAAGAAAGGCCTAAGGAAAAGTAAAGTTTTGACCCTCTCCTCTTCGAGGAGAGGGTGGCTTGCCGCAGGCAAGACGGGTGAGGGTGGTCTGGTGACATGCCTTTACTTTTTGCTTAAGTTGCGGTATAATTCACTTTAATTAAAAAACTAAAACTTAAAAGCTATGCCCAGAGTAAAACCCGTTGACCCGAGGAAGAAGTTCTTCTCGGAACTCCGTCTGCGCACCCAAGGTGCCAGACGAGAAAATGTTCAGATCGTGCCGCAAGTGCCCGAACCCCTTGAGGTAGGATCAAGTGAAGTGCTTCTTGGAAAGATCAACAGCAAGATGATTGCCCTGCGTGCAGCACTTCGCACCGTTGCCGATCAGGGTCATGATGAGAAGCTGGTGTTTTTCACCGATGTATCCGATCAAAAGTATTTGAAAGGATACCAAAGGCTGCTGTACCGTCGCTTGCAAAAAGAAGGTTGGAGTCCTGCCTTGATACCGTGTTCTGTGGACGGACCCAAAGAAGAGGGAACTGTCTACAAGGTTATCATCAGTTTTGACCAGTACCTCGACTAAATTTGTTTCGTGACTACAAGCCTCCCGGCTATCCGGGGGTGCTTTTTTGTTGCCTCAAAAAGAAGAGGGGGGTTATCCACACAAACCCATAGGTTGGGCTATTGTGTTGCAAGGTGGGATAAAGTACAATTGAAGTGGGATGAAATGGGATATCCCATGAATTCCGAAAACATATGTTAATCGGAGAATACCGCCATACACTGGATGACAAGAATCGCCTGTCCCTTCCTGCGAAATTCAGGAAGGAACTCGGCAAAAAAATAATCATCACGCGAGGTCTCGATCGTTGTCTTTTTGTGTATCCGGTAACCGAATGGAAGAAGTTCTCTCAAAAACTTGCGGAGCTGTCGATCGGGTCGGCAGAAGGGCGAGGATTCTCGCGCGCGATGCTCGGAGGGGCGACGGAAGTCGATCTCGACGGCAGCGGTCGCGTGTTGGTCCCTGACCATTTGAAAATGTATGCCGGACTTGCGACAAAGGTCGTCGTTGCCGGCATCCATAACCGAGTTGAGTTGTGGAACGAGGATTCATGGACGACGTACACCAGCGGGGTGGAGGATCAGGCTAACGTCCTCGCCCAGAAGCTGGCGGACATCGGGATGATCTAATCCTATGGACCATATTCCCGTACTCTTCCAAGAATCAATCGATGCTCTTTGCATAAAAAAAGACGGGATCTATGTCGACGGAACCCTTGGAGGCGCAGGCCATGCTCGCGCAATAGCGGATCATTTGGGGCCAGATGGAACTTTGATTGGTTTCGATCTGGATTCGAATGCCATCGCGCGGGCAAGGACGAAGCTTGCTGATGCGAAATGCAAGGTCATCCTGATCAGGGAGAACTTTCGCAGCCTCGATGCGGTTCTTGCCGACAACGGCATCGAATATGTCGACGGAATCTTCCTTGATTTGGGGTGGTCGTCGTTCCAAATTGCGGATGCCGAACGCGGATTCTCATTCCAGGTTGACGGGCCGCTGACGATGACCCTCAAGGACCATCCAACGGACGATGACATCACGGCGCGCGACATCGTGAACACGTGGGACGAGAAAACCATTGCGGACATGATCTACACCTACGGTGACGAGGTCGCCTCCCGCAAGATCGCGCGCGCCATCGTCGCAGCACGAGAACGAAAGCAGATCGAAACGACGTTCGACCTGGTCGAAATCATCAATTCGGTTCTTCCAAGGAAACCGTGGATGAGGACGAATCCTGCCACGAAGACGTTCCAGGCACTTCGCATTACCGTCAACGACGAGTACGGCGTCGTCAAGGACATTCTTCCGAAAGGATTCGAAGCCTTGAAGCAGGGTGGCCGATTCGCCATCATCACGTTCCACAGTGGTGAAGACCGAATCGTAAAAAACTACTTTCGAGATCAGGCCCATGCGGGACTTGCCAAATTGCTTACCAAGAAACCAATCACCCCGAGCGACGAGGAACTGCAGAGCAATCCTCGGGCTCGGAGCGCGCAGTTAAGAATCATTGAAAAACTATGAAAACCTTCACCAAGAACATCTTCACAGGAACGTACAACAAGCAGCTTTTGAGCGGTGTCATAGGGCTCTTTGCCGTGTACTCATTCTTTATTGTAAGCACGGTGGTCGCGATCAACCAGCGCAAGAATACGAATACATTGGCAAGCACCACCCAGTCGCAGGTATCGGATCTGGAGATCAAGTACTTCAGCCTTGATTCGGGGATCAGTCCGGCGACGGCGACATCCCTTGGCTTTGTAGACTCCCAGACGCCGACGTTCGCGTATGTCGATCCTCAGGCGGAGAAGGTGGCGATGGCGCATTAGACCCCTCAGTCATTCGCTTGGCAACCCTCTCCCGTCTTGCCTGCGGCAATCCACCCTCCCCACTATCGTGGGGAGGGTTTCGATTTCTTACTTACGTTGTCCTCCCCTTGAAAGGGGAGGTGCCCGTAGGGCGGTGGGGTACGGTATGTTACAATTATTTCATCATGGATTCGAAAGTTTTTCAAAGACGCCTGCGTGTTCCGATGACCATCGTCGTCATCGCAGTCGTCGTCTTCATCGCCAAGCTGTTCTACCTTCAGGTTGTCCACGGGAAGCTCTATGTCGAGGTGGCCGATCGTCAGTATGTGACTACCGTATCAAATCTCTTTGACCGCGGAACGATCTATTTCACCCAGAAGGATGGAACCTTGGTGTCTGCAGCCACACTCAAGAGCGGGTTCGATCTTGCCGTGAACGGAAAATTGATCGGTGATCCCCAGGTACTGTATCAGAAGCTGGGAAGCGTCCTTGGCATCGATCAGAACACTTTTCTGTCACAGGTAAGCCATCCGGAAGATACCTATATTCCGCTCACGAACGAGCTTGACCAGACAACCGCAGCTACCGTTTCAGCCCTGAAGCTCCCTGGAGTTACGCTGTACCGCAACAACTGGCGGTTCTATCCGGCTGGGGAACTGGCCTCGCAGGTGATCGGATTCATGGGATACATCGGAAACGACTTCGCGGGACGGTACGGCCTTGAGAGGACCTACGATACCGTCCTTGCGAGAACCGACCAGCAGCTGTACGTGAACTTCTTTGCCGAGGTGTTTTCGAACCTTGCAAAATTGGTGAACACGAATCAGCAGGTAGAAGGTGACGTAGTGACCACGATCGAACCGACGGTCCAGCAGAACCTCGAGACCGTCGTAAAGGGCGTGGTTGCGAAATGGAATTCTGACCGTGCCGGCGGGATCATCATGAACCCGAACACGGGCGCGATCTACGCGATGGCGCTTGATGACGGGTTCGACCTCAACGACACGAAATCGGTGACGAACATTTCGCAGTTTCAGAATCCGCTCGTGGAGAACGTGTACGAGGTGGGATCGATCATGAAGCCGGTGATCATGGCCATCGCGCTTGACCAGGGTGCGGTGACGCCGACGACCACGTATTTCGACCAGGGATTCGTGAAGGTGGCCAATCGTACCATTTACAACTTTGACAAGCGGGGGCGAGGCCTGGCGACGATGCAGACGGTACTCAACCAGTCGTTGAACACCGGAATGGTCTTCGTGATGCAGCACATGAACATGGACGCGTTCCGTACGCAGTGGAAGACCTTCGGGTTCGGCGAAAAGACCGGTGTCGACTTGCCGGCGGAAGGGACGGGGCTGATATCGAACCTGGCTACGGACAATGCCGTGAACTTCGCGAACGCCTCGTTTGGGCAGGGCGTTGCCGTAACGCCGATCGAGATGATCCGGGCGCTGTCCGTCCTTGCCAATGGCGGTCACCTGGTGACGCCACACGTCGCGGACGAGATCCAGTATCCGACGGGACTGTCAAAGACGCTGGACTGGCCGGTGACGGGCCAGCTTATCAAGCCAGAGACAGACAAGACGATCACGCAGATGCTGGTGACGGTCTTCGACAATTATGATGGGGGCACGATCAAACTGCCCCATTATTCGATCGCGGCAAAGACGGGAACGGCGCAGATCGCCGATCCTGCGACGGGCAAGTATTATACCGATCGGAACCTGCACACCTTCATGGCGTATTTTCCGGCCTACCATCCGCAGTTCATCGTGTTCCTCTACGACTATTATCCGAAGAATGGTGCCAAGTATTCATCTGATACGCTGTTGCCACCCTTCCTCGATTTGTCAAAATTTCTCATCAATTACTACGATCTTCCGCCGGATCGGTGACCCCTCACCGCTTCGCGGAGCTCCCCTT
>CAIXMG010000019.1 GCA_903920485.1 uncultured bacterium | reverse complement strand
CTTGATGCCAGCGCACCCCCTGGATCAAGTGCCGGAAGCAGCAGTGCCGGCGGTGGCACCACGGCGCAGTGCGGTTCGGATAACAACCAGGCTCCCGTGACCAGCCTGGACTCGACGGATCCTGACCTGTGCATCACTGGATCGACTCCTGAAGCGTTCACTTCTACGGCAACGGGCTGGAGTTGGTCATGTCATGATGCGACAGATGCTGATTCTGAATGTGCGACGCCTTCGACGGCGGGGACATCGGGGACAGGATTGTGCGGGGACATGAACGGAAGACCGGAATCAACGGCCCCCTCTGCCCCGACGGATCTATGTTCGACCAGTGCTGATCTGCTGGGTGCGGTGACGACGACTTCCACGGGCTGGAGTTGGCAGTGTTCGGACGGTACCAATACCAATACCTGTACGGCCACTACCAGTTCTGCCGCGACGACGGGTACCACACCGACCAACTTCCTCCAGAATCCGTTCAAGAATCTCGATACCTTCCCGAAGATCATCGCGGCGATCGTGAACAACATCGTCCTGCCGGTTGCGATTCCGTTCATCGCCGTCATGATCATCTATTCCGGATTCCTCTTCATCATCGCGAAACGAGACGGCAGTGTCTACAACCTTGAGAAGGCGAAGACC
Organism: uncultured bacterium; assembly: GCA_903920485.1. Classification (GTDB taxonomy): domain Bacteria; phylum Patescibacteriota; class Minisyncoccia; order Phycocordibacterales; family UBA1006; genus CAIXMG01. The sequence goes on along the minus strand of CAIXMG010000019.1, from coordinate 2,349 downwards.
ACCCTCAAGTACACCCTGATCGGGGCGGCACTGGTCCTCGGCGCCTTCGTCATCGCCAACGCATTGCAGGCCACGCTTACGTCGCTCATCAGTTAACGTTATGAACTACCGATCATTCTCACAATATGCGGCGGGACTTTCCGCCTTCGCGCTGTCTGCGGCCACGGCCCTTGCGGCAAGCATGACCTTTAAGGACCTGGTGTACAGCATTACGTCCTACATAGGAAGCCGGATGCCGATCGTTATCGCCATTGGCGTGCTCATCTTCTTCGGAAATCTCATATTCTTCGTCGTCAAGATGGATAGTCCGACCGAGCGTCAGACGTTCAGGAAATACACGGTGAATACGCTCATCGGGCTCACCGTGCTTCTGGCGGTGTGGGGAATCATCGGCCTGGTGACCCATACCCTGCACTGGGGGCTGGTCATCCCGCAACTCCCGACCCAATAAAAACTAACAAGAAGAAGTGCACACCGGTGTCGTTTCTTGCATTGCTTTTCCTTCCGGCGTGATATACTAAAAGCACCCATTATAAGGTTTTAATTATCTAATAAGTTACCCATTCATTTTTCATGAAAAAAATTATCTCATCCCTTTCTGCGCTTTCGATCATGGCTCTGCTTCCGGCAGCTGCCTTCGCACAGCAGCAGTACGGCAACTTTACGACGACTGGCGGATTCAGCGGATTTCTGAACACGGTCTCAAGCCTGATCAGTGACCTCTTCCCGATCGCAGTCGGTATCGCGGTACTCGCGTTCTTCTACGAGATCATCATGTTCATCATCGCCGCGAAGGGCGGTTCGACGGACAAGACCGCGGAATACAAGAAGGGGATTCTCATGAGTCTTCTTGCGATTGTGACCATGGTTGCCTTTTTCGGAATCGTGAAGATCATCGCGAACACCCTCGGTGTCGGCGGCGCTATCGGTACGGGTATCGGAACCAGCGATATTCCTACGGTGCAGCTTCCTGTCGTGCAGTAATCGATCTCTTTCAGTAACGTCCCTTCATCCTTTTCATGAATCCTTTCGTCCCCCTTATTGCTGAAGCGGCTGGCACGACCCTCTCGGTCAAGCAGCTGGTCTTCCGTATCAGCCTCAACGTGATCAACCCGTTGATCGTGCTGGGTTTTGCGGTGGCACTTCTGTACTTCAGCTACGGGGTCGTCGAGTACATTCGGGATCGCAACAACGGGACCCTGTTCTCGAAGGATCCGAAGGGTGGTGCGGATCGCATCGTATGGGGGCTGTTCGGACTGTTCATTATGGTGTCCGCATTCGGGATCATGCATTTGCTCAAGACGATCATCGGATCCGACATACAGACCCCTTGAAGATTTTCTCATGTTAAAAAAGCAGCACACGCTGCTTTTTTCGTACAAAAAAATTCCCCCGTGTCGTTGCTTGGTAGCGCGGACAAAGGGGAACTTGGGAAGGGTGAGGAGATCAGTGATCCCCGTCTCCTTCGTTTGAAGTTGTTGTAGCGGCAGTCGCGCAGCCGTTAGGACTAGCGGTCGCGGTGGCACCAGGAGTGGAGGCGGTTGCCGTGCCTCGGTTCTTGAGCGCGTCGCCAAGCTGTTGCTGAGGGGTCGCGTTAGGATCGGTTGGGGGAACTTGTTGCTGGGAACCCTCTCCTTTTTTCTGCGATTCCGCCAGGTTGGTTGCGGAATCGTCCTTTTTCGCAGAATTGTTCGTGCTGACCTGTGAAGAGCTGTCCTTTGAAAGTGGTTCTCCGTCAGTAAGCAGTTTCGAATTACTGGATAAGTCACCAACTCCTACGTACAGTAGTGCAATCAGGATGATCGCGGCTACTACCCAAAGGAGTCTCTTCCTGAAAGTGTCAGCCCACGAGTCCATTTTTCCTTCCATCCATCTCTTTACTTCGAAAAGTGCCAAGAAGAGAAGCGTAATCCCCAGAAGGTAAGGAGTCATCCTTAAAAGCTTACCAAGCATGTTGAATACAAGCACGGGATGATTAAGCTTGAAGGAAATATACGCATGAAGGAGGATGAACAGACCTGCGATTATGAACCATACCATGAAAAACAGGTCGCTTGTGAAGAATCTGAATTCAGCAGGCTGGGCCCATTTGTAAGCATCAGGAGCTGACAGATCGCTGTTGTCACGGATAAGCATTGCAATCAACACGGCGTTGACTGCCAGCAGGAATCCGACGGAAAGCGCATAACCGAACGTCTCGTAATAATCAAACTGTTTGCCGTGGCTGTGGGCAAGATGTTGGGCCCATGCATTGACCGCCCACGCCCCTAAGAGGAAGCAGAAGACAAGCCCTACTCTTTTTTGTTTCATTGTGTGTAAATTTTATTGTAAAAGATGATGAAATGATTT
>CAIXMG010000018.1 GCA_903920485.1 uncultured bacterium | reverse complement strand
TGTCCTGCCCCAACATTTTTACGCTATCTTTACTTTTCCTTTAAAACTTGCCAAATAAGTGTTTTTACTGTATAGTGCAAGCATGAAAATCCCTGCTGCCAAGAAAGGCCGATCGCGTGGCTTTACCAAAACTGTTTCAAAACGCTACTCAAAACGGCCTTCTTCCGGGAAGGTCTTTACGAAGCCTACGACAAAATCTTTTGCAAAGTCCCTTAAGGCAGAAGCGATCAAAAAGCCCTTCAAGAACGGCAAGCCCTCACCCACGTTTACTATTGTCGAGCGAAAGCCCCGCATCCTTCCGCCAAGCACGCTGGCTCCCGGACTGGAACGACTGGAACGCTACATGGCACATACCGGCATGGCATCGCGACGAGAAGCCAAGGACCTCATCATGAGGAGCCTGGTCATGGTCAACGGCAAGAATGTCCGCGAACCGGGATTCGGCATCAATCCCGACAAGGACGTCGTGACCCTCAAGGGTGACAAGATGCCCCAGAAGGAAACCTACATGCTCTACAAGCCGCGCGGTATCGAGACCAGCGCGACCGTTCCCGGTGTGACCGACATCAAAAGCCGCTTTCCGAAACTTGCCCATCTGTCCCCCATTGGTCGCCTTGATAAAGATTCACAGGGGCTCATTTTGATGTCCAACGACGGAACATTGACGCGCGCGATGACCAGCGAGGACTCGCATATCGAGAAAGAATACCTCGTTACCGTTCGTGAGGAAGTCGGCGACGACAAGCTCAATCGCATGGCGACGGGAATCATGATCGACAAAATCACGACCAAGCCTGCCATCGTCGAGCGACGCGGACGGAGTGTCTTTTCGATCGTCCTCAAGGAGGGTCGCAAGCATCAGATCCGCCGCATGTGCGATGCGTGTCATTTGACCATCACGTCGCTGGTCCGGGTCCGCATCGGCCACCTGGTCGTGGCAAAGATGATCGCCGGGAACGTAAAGTCGATTGCTCCCAAGGATGTCGAGAAGTTGAAGCAGTCCTAATATGACCTGGGACGTGGTTGTCGTAGGCGGAGGACCCGCTGGCATGATGGCGGCAGGACGTGCAGCGGAAATGGGTGCACGTGTTTTGTTGCTTGAAAAAAATAAATCACTCGGGAAAAAGCTTCTGATCACGGGCGGCGGTCGGTGCAACGTCACGAATGCAGAGCCTGATCTCAAAAAACTGCTGGATCGTTTTCGGTACGAGAAGAACTTCCTGTTTTCTCCCTTTTCGAAATGGGACAATACCGACACCTTGAAATTCTTCAATGCGCGAGATATGAAGACAAAGATTGAGAACGAACAGCGTGTCTTCCCTGCTTCTGACTCGGCACAGTCGGTGTGGGATGTCATGAAATCATTTATTGATCAAGGAAAAGTGACGGTAAAATATGATGCGCCCGTTTCTGAAATTCTCGCTTCCGAAGGAAATATTCAGGGTGTAACACTCAAGGATAAAGCAGTCATCCTTGCAAAAAAGGTCATCATTGCGACAGGAGGCAAATCACGACCAGAAACTGGTTCGACAGGTGATGCGTTTGGTTGGCTTGCAAAGATAGGCCACACGATCAAGGAGCCTAACGTGTCATTGGTGCCGGTTGCGATCGAAGACGCATGGGTCAAGGAACTCCAAGGCAAGTCTCTTGAGAAGGTAAAAATCACAACGATCCAAAATGATCAAAAGCAAAAATCGGCAATTGGGAAGATCCTCTTTACGCACTTTGGTGTCACGGGACCGACTGTTTTAAACATGAGCCGTGATATCTCTGAACTACTGAAGTATGGACCGGTTGATATTCATCTGGATCTTTTTCCAGGAATCGATTTGGGAACCTTGAACAAGCAGCTGACCGAATTATTCCGCAATGAATCGAACAAGAAGATCAAGAATGTTCTTGATCAATGGATCCCTTCTGGCGTTGTCCCGACAATTCTTGAAAAGGCATCGGTAAGTCCCGATACTCCCTGTCATAGCATTACCCGCGACGAACGTATTGGCATCATCGATACCACGAAGGCTCTTTCGATGCGTGTGCGTGGCCTTTTGGGAACCGATAAGGCCATCGTGACCAGCGGTGGCGTGGAACTTGCGGAAATGGATACTTCCACGATGAGCTCAAAACTATATCCGAACCTGTACGTCGTCGGCGACATGCTGAACATCGACCGTCCGTCCGGCGGCTTCGGCCTTCAGCTGTGCTGGACGACAGGATTTGTGGCCGGAACGTCCGCTGCGAAGGATCTTTAGTCATTATAAAAGCCCTGCGTTGACCGCGGGCTTTTATATTTAGTTTTTCTCTACTGTAATGGGAAGTATTTCATAAACGTCTTCGCCTGGTTCTATTCCAAAGCGTGCCAGCCCAGAACCGTAAGGCTCCCCTCTTGAAATTGCTTCTTCCAGGAGCTCGTTCCAAGAGGTTATGCTTTTCTGCGCGCGCACCGTTTCTTCTGCGAGTACGCGATATTCGCCGATCTCCAGTCTCGAGAATGATCCCTTCTCGGCTATCTTTATGACGAGGTTATCTTCGTTCTCGATGACTTCCGCGATATAGGTCTCATAAATGCCTTCTACTTTAACAATGAGAAGTGCACCTTTGTCTGTATTGAAATCCATGGGGTCTTGTTTTAGCCTGTTATGAAATTGTACTGTCAGGGACAGGTTACGTTTTAAACTAACAAAGTCAAGTAACACAAAAGCACCCCCGTGGAGGTGCTTTTGCAACGCGATTACTTCGCGATGATCATGAGCAGTGCTCCGATCAGGGCGATGTTCTTGTTGAAGTTGATCATCTCGTTCATGCGGGCAGCAGGGTCCTTGACGTTCCAGAACTGGTGCATGACCAGCGTCGTAATGATGAGGAAGATCTCGAGGAGAAGGATTCCGATCGTCATGTGGAAGTGGAAAAGGATTCCCAAACCGCCAATGAGGAGAATGAGTCCTGACACCGCAACAGCCAGGGTTGGAGCTGGGATGTGCTTTGACTTGGCGTATCCTGCAAGCATCGACAGCTTGAAAAGGTGTCCAAAGCCGCTGTAGATGAAGTATCCTCCGAGCAGGATTCGTCCGATGATGAAAAGTTCGTGCATAATGATGGTGGTGCTTTAAAAGTGAAAATTATTTCTTTGCCTTCTTCGGTTTCTTAGCTTCCTTGCCTCGCGATTCGTTTCCTTTTGCCATGGTGAGTTTGGTAATTCGGGATTAGTGGGCGAATTACGTGCGTAAAGTATATCACAAAGGTTTTGGGAAAGAAAAAGTCCCCATCGCCGTTGGTGATGGGGACTAATATCGTCCTTGGTTCAGTTTCAGCTAATCGACACCAGGACCACCTGGTCGTGAGATGAGCTCAAGATCAGGCTTTTTAGGACTTTGGCCCGAAGCAGTGAGAGCCTTTCTTACGTCGTATCTTTTGCGCGCGAGATAACGGCGCTTCACGGCCTTGTAGGGGTCTCCTCCCGAAATCTCGAGAAGGCTCAGGAATCCAGGATACAATGCCCCTTGGTGGCTTTCAAGGGAACCCTGAGGACAGGTTACGATTGGAAGCCCTCGGAAGAGATCGTCGCCTTTTGCAAGGATGAGCGGCTGTCCACAGACGGGGCAGGTGCCCAATTCATCGAATACCCGCTTCCCCGCTATTGCAACGAGGCATGTATTTTTCAGAAAATGGACCCTTCTTGGGAGACGTTCCCTGTAGATGAGTTCCAGTTCGGTGCCGACCCTTTTGAATATGCTGACTGTAGCGATTCCCTGTTTGGACACCATCGATTTTGATGGGATATAGGTGATTTCCACCCTAATCACGAAACCTCTGTGCTCTAGTTGATAGGCGATACCTTCATTACGGTTTCCGTCTTCCTTCCAATGCACAAAACCTTCAGGTCTAATCTCTTTGTCAAACTTCGCTATCTCAGTTTTCTCGGGTTGATACGGCCCCCTTCTTGGTTTTTCTTCTTTTGTTTCCACGATATTTAATTTTTGTTACATAATGAACCCTAAAATACCATACAAAATGCTTTATTGCAAGGTTGTCCGATCGTACTGTTTCAACGCCCTGTTTAGGGCTTCTGCATTCGGAACGGTTTCCCTTACCAAATCCCAGAACGATTCGCGATGATGCATTTCTTTCAAATGGCACAGTTCATGGACGATCAAGTAATCCTGCAGCTCGGGGCTGAGGAATACGATACGGTAACTGAAGTTGAGGTTTTTTCGTGTCGAACAGCTTCCCCATTTGCTCCGCAGGTTTTTGATGGAGACTGTTTTGTATTCCAAATGATAGTGCTGATTGAAATATTCAAGTCGCGCATGAACCAGTGTCCGTGCGGCTTCACGATTCGCCAGATATTCCTTTCGCGGAAAAGCCGGACGTTTTCGCCGGCGTACAATTCTGAAAAAAAATCCCATATCTGCCATAGTTGCAAAAGTATACCATGTGCGGTATAGTCTTCGGCAGAAACCCTAAAACCCCATACCGATATGAAGAAACTAATCGTAACCCTTATCTTTTTCAAGATGGGATGGGTTGCGATTCAGCATCTCCATCTTGTCAAAAAATCCCCTATTCATGTTTCCGTACATTCTGAAAACCTGTTTCTTGCAGCACCCATGGTGCTTAGCCCCACAAGGTTAATAGTGCTTCGTCCATTGATGGCACACGCTGGTAACCACTGGCAACCCCATCTTTGCGAAGCATTTTGCAAGTTCGCAGTACTCAGAGCATCACTTCACCCGACTTAGCTGGAACAGCAAAGTTGAACCCGTTTGATCGTTCAAGCCGGCATCAACTGACTTCGTCGAAAGACAATATCATAATATCAAAGCGATCCCTCTTGCCTATGTGGGCAAGAGGGATTTTTTATGCTCCCAATTCAAGCGTCTCATCAATCCTGATCTTCTCCACAAATTCGGGAACGTGCGATACCAGAATCATCGCGCCAGAATACTTGTTCAAGGCTTCGGCGATGATCGGCAAGTGACGGAAGTTGATGTGGTTCGTCGGCTCGTCAAGGATCAAGAGCCCCGGTTTCAAGAGTACCAGGCTTGCGAACGCGACCAGCCCCTTCTGGCCTTCGGACAGGCTGCCAATCTTCGTATTGATGACTTCCCCTGTGATCAGGAAGTTCGCTGCCACGGCGCGCATCTTTTCCTCGTCCAGCTTGCCTTCCACGTCCATGACGATCTTCGACAACGCCTGGTACACGGTCTCGTTGAAATCAAGGGTCGAGAAATCCTGGCGGTAATAGCCGATGCGGACGCCTTCGGTGATGGTCGCGCCTTCGGATTCGTTCTTCGCAAGACGCTCAAGAAGCGTCGATTTGCCGATGCCGTTGGGACCTTTCAATTGAAGATGCTGGTTCTTTTTGAGCGAGACGTTGGCCTTCTTGTTCTTGGGCTTGTGGGTTGCAGGATCCAACACGGAAAGGCTTGTGATGGTCACGATCGTACCTCCCATGTTTTCCTGTGAGGGAATAATGAACGGACGAATCGTCTTGTCTTCCTTGCGGACATCGACGATGTCTTCTTCCAGTTCCTCGGCCAGCTCGCGCATTCGTTTAGCAACCAGTCGCATCTGCCCTCCCTTGAAGGCGAACATGTTGGCCTTGTCCTTCTTGGCCTGGATCTGCTTTTCCAACTGCGCGTTCTTCATGTTCTCACGTTCGACGCGGGCAGTGATATCCTTCAGCACGTTGGAATAGTTTCCGACGTACTGCTCTACTTTCTTGGTATAAATATCCAAGTACAAAACACCTTCGGTAAAGGAATTGAGGAAGTCGGCGTCGTGGGAAATGACGATGACGGTTTTTTTGTAATCGACAAGGAATTTTGTCAGGTGCTCGATGCCGGCATGGTCAAGGTTGTTGGTCGGCTCGTCCAAAAGAAGCACGTCAGGGTTTTGAATGAGTGCCGATGCTAACAAAAGGCGCGCCTGCTGTCCACCTGAAAACGTCCGGATGATGCGGTCGTGCGGTGCATGCAGCATCACAACTTCCAAAACACTGTCGATTTTCGGATCAATGTCATAGACGGTTTCGGCAAAGCATTTCTGGAAGAATTCACGCACGGTTAAATCTAATTGATCACGAGGAATGACTTGTTTTGCAATCGCAATGGAAACACCGCGCCCGATGTGAATGCTGCCATATTCAGGTTCGTAGGTTCCCGTGATCAGGTTGAGGATTGTACTCTTCCCTGCGCCGTTCTGTCCCATGATGGTCAGTTTTGCGCCTCGGCGGATGCCGAAAGAAACCTCGTCGAGAATGGGCTTGTTCGCACCGTATTCAAATGAAACATCCTCAAACCGTATCAAGGTTTCGTTACTTGCCATAGAACGGATACTATAGCGTATTTTGGCTTAAAAAGCTAATAGGAATAAGGCGAAATTGAGTAATCGACAAAATATGGGAATATTGGTAGTTTGAAAACAATCATTATTTAAACAATTAAATTAAGTGTTATGAAAAGAAGAATTCTGTTTTCTGTATTTTTCCTGTTCATCGTAACCGGACTAGGGCTCATCATTTATTGTGTATTCATGCCAATGAAGAATCCCCTTTTCTTAATAGGAGGCATATCAATGGTGTCGTGGCCCTTAAGTTTAGGAATAAACTGGACATGTTGCTGGAATCGTATAAATACAGGGATGATGATGTACAGTATTGCCATCGCATCCACAGCGGATTTAATTCTTACGATGGTTCCTCCTGATGTAGGCAGATCATTTTGTCTATGTTTCCTTTTCCTTCCCATTGTTCGTGATTGGAATGAATACTTGACAAAGAAAGGCCTAACGCTTATTTGAATTCGAACTCAAACTTATTAAAAGATCCCTCACAAACGTGAGGGATCTTTTAATGCACCACTTTTTCCTTGAGCCTCCGGAAGAATCGTACCAACGGATTCAGGTGCATATCGCACCGATCCATGCAGTACATCTTGCCGTGGGTTTCGAGGCAATCCTCACAGTACAGGAACTGCCCGTGGCAGGAATCGTTCTTGCAGTCGACATAGTTCTCCGTCTTTTCATTGCATCGCTTGCAGCGGCCGACGATCTCATGATTGCCCTGGTCGTAATCGATGACGTTGCGCCCGTCGAAGGAATACATCGCGCCGTTGAAATTCTTTCCCGGGAACTGTTCCATGTACGATACCATTCCCCCATCCAGCTGGTAGACGTCATTGAATCCTTGCGTCTTCAGATACCCGCTGGCCTTTTCACAACGAACACCGCCGGTGCAGACAGTAATAATCTTTTTGTCTTTCAAGTGTTCAAGGCTGGGCAGTTCCTTTGGCAAGTCTCTGAAATTCTTGAGTTTCGGTAATACCGAGTTCTTGAAATGACCTACGGCATGTTCGTAATCGTTGCGCATGTCGATAATCGTAAAGTCCTCGTTGTTTTCAAACCATGCGTGCAGTTCCTCGGGTTTCAGGTGGATTCCCGTGACGGCATTCGGGTCGACATCGTTCTCGCCAAGTCCCAGCGAGACGATCTCTGGCCGAACGCGAATTTTGAGTTTCGGGAACGAATCACCTGTTCCCTTGCTGTACTTGATGTGCATGTCGGCAAATCGTGGATCGCTGGTCAACTCCTTAACATATTCGTTTACAGCATCCGGCGTTCCCTCACAAGTGCCGTTCAGGCCCTCGTGGGCCACGACAAAGCGTCCCTTGATGCTCAGGCGTTCGCAGAGGGCCTTGTGGGCCTCAAGGAAAGCTTGAGGATCGTCGATCCTGACATACTTGTAGAACAGGAGGACGACAAAATCCCAATCCTTGATTGCTGGTTTTGATTCGAAGGGGATCTGCATAGTATCCGGCATTATACTTAAAATAGGTACTTTTTCAAACCAAAAAGCCCCATGTGGGCTTTGGTGACTAGTCGTTCACTACGACGGCATCGGTCAAGAGGTCATGAAGCGCCTGCTTGTGCGTCGTGAAGCCGGCCATGATGAATCCGGCATAGATGGTGAGTTCCGAAAGGATCTTGCCGAAGTATCGTCCGGTTGCGCGCCCGAACGAGAGCTTGTTTCCGTGAACGTCGGCGACCTTGATGCCCAGAACCATCTTGCCAAGTGTCGCCTGGTACTTCGAGCTTTCCATAAGGGCGAAGTACAGCCATGCTCCGACAAGGAGGATCAATCTCGCACCGCCGCTGTTTCCCGCGATGACCTCGATGATGAGGCTTGCGATGATAATGATGATGGTGTCGATGATGAAGGCTGCAAGGCGCTTCCAGAAGCCGGCATACCCGTGCTCGGCATGGATGACGTGTTCCGTCCGCGCTTCCTTGACGAGAAGTCGCATGGCAATGACCGTTCCGATGATACAGAACAGCGTGGCGACGGAAAGAAGGACGATGAAGATGATGGAGGTTGCTGTCATAAAATTAGTTGCTCATCGAGCCGTAGTCATTCTGGTAATCGGCACCGTTGCTCTGCGAAAAGTTCTGCGCCAGGGTGACGGCTCCAGCCACGATCGCAATGATGATGAGACAGGCGAACGGCGTGACAAGCCACAAAAGGGCCTTTTTCTTGGTCTTTGACATGAATACGTAAGAGTTAAACTTGGTAAGCTACGTCCATCATTCTACTCCAGGGAAACATCTTTTTCAAGTAAAACACCGCCCTAGTTCGGGTGGTGTTTTACGTTCAGTGCGCGTGCTTGGGGTCGAACCAAGGACCTTTCGAGTATCAGTCGAATGCTCTACCAACTGAGCTACACGCGCA
>CAIXMG010000017.1 GCA_903920485.1 uncultured bacterium | reverse complement strand
TCGAAAACAAGACGCCGTGGTCACGAGAAGAAATTACAACCAAAATCAAAAGCGCCCTCTAGGCGCTTTTTGCGTAATCTTACCCAAGTGCCTCAATCCCCGGCAATGTTCCCTGCGCCAGAAATTCGAGCATCGCCCCCCCGCCGGTGGAAAGAAATCCGAAGTCCTTCTCAAGTCCCAGTTGTTCGATCAGCGCAACGGAATCCCCTCCGCCGATAATCGAAAACCCTTCACTGCCGGCAACCATCTTCGTCAGGATTTCCGTTCCCTGCGTGAATCCGTTTTCATAGTTGCCCATCGGGCCATTCCAGACAATCGTCTTCGCATTTGCGATAATGTCTTTCATCACATCGGGAATGACCACGTCGACAATACGGTCGGCAGGTTCCACAGTTGTCGCGGACTTGCCCGGATTGCCATGGTCGCTGTGCGCATCGTTCTGTACGATCACGTCGACAGGAAGCACGATCTTCGGATCATTCACCAGTTCACCCAGATGCGCCGTCGCGTCCAATAGCGACTGCCCGACCTCGTAACCCTTTTCCTTGAAAAAATTGTTGACGAGTGCCCCGCCGATAAAGATATTCTCGACAAGCGGCAACAGTTTCTGGATTACGGGAAGCTTTGTCTCGAACTTCGCACCGCCCATAATGAGCAGTGCCGGATGTTCAGGATTCAAGGCACGGTTCAGGTTCTCGATTTCCTTTTCAAGTTGCAGTCCAGCATATGATGGCAAAAGTTTCGGAATCTGCATCACCGATGCGTAAGCTCGATGACAAATAGAAAAACCATCATTAATAAAGATGTCTCCGTACGAGGCTAGTAATTTACCGAATTCAGGGTCATTCCCCTCTTCTCGTGGATCACTGCGAAGATTCTCAAGCAGAACAACAGGAGAATCTGCTAGTTTTGAAGTATCGAAACCAATCAGTGGATACAAAGGAATTTTCATGTAGTCTGCGACAGGCTTCATGCTTTCCTTTGGATCTCGCCCAATATAAGACAAGATAATAACCGTGGCTCCCGCCGATCGGAGAAAATCAATGGTCGGCTGGGCTTTTCTGATCCGATCAGCATCAGTGTCTTTGACTACATTATCTTCGCCCATGGGAACGTTCAGATCGATGCGAACGACCGCCCTTTTGCCCTGCAGCTCTTCCTTCGAAAGTTGGGAAAGTTTTTTCATATGGGACCATAATAGCACATTTGTTTTTGCCAATTCAAAAGCCCCCTTTCGGGAGCTTTTAGAGCATTACGCTCGTGCGAACTGGCTCGCTTCCTTCTTTCGATGCTGGTACTCCTTGGCGATCACGATGATCAGAAGAAGTGCCGCAATGATGAGAAGAAGTCCGATAAGACTGACGTGCGTACCGATGCCGGCGACACTTGCACCGTAGGTGGAAGCACTCGCATTGGCAGGGGCCATCTGATCTTCAGGAATAAGCGGAATGGCTTTCCTGGTTATAGTCGACGTGGGATGGGATGCAACAGAATTATAAGTAGGAACGTACTGCGGAGCCGTATACGTGGAAACCGGTGCGTAAACAGGATAAGCGGTTACCGAATTGTTTATCGAATATCCGTAGGATCCTCCACCACCGCTTCCGCCATACGAAGTATGGATCGGCGTCGGAACAACGGGTACGATAGGCGCAGGTACCACGGGAACTACCGGTGTGACAGGATTTGAAATCGTGTGGATCGGCGTCGATATGTCCGCGTTGTTGATGCTAACAGAAGTTGTGTAAGTAGAGTCGCTTACATGAAGAGAATTTACGGAAACCGAAGGGGCCGTGAGAGTAACATGAGTCTGAACGATGGCACTGTTTGTGAAAGTGGGAATCTTGATCGTAACAGGCTTAACAGGGGTCGAAGGCTCATGAAGAGGCGTGTGGAGAATGAGGGCTGGACCCTGAACAGGAACGATCTGGGCAAACGCTGCCGTATGCATTCCAAGGATGCTGACCAAGACGATGATGAGACCAAGTGAGAAGTGTTTCATATGCTTACATATTAGCATATTATTATATTTTTGTCAAGTGTCTCAACCACTCAAAAAAGCCTTATTTCGAGGCTTTTTCTGCAATCTTCAGGATCTGGGTGAACGCCTTTGGGTCAAGGCTTGCCCGTCCGATCAGAAGTCCCTGAACCGATCCGTTTTCAAGGAATCCTTCGGCGTTCGTGATGTCAACCGAACCTCCATACAAGATGGTAATCCGTCGGGCATGATCCGCGCTTTCGGAGAGGTCAGCAGCGACTTGCTGGATGACTTGGACTATTTCCCGGCATTCGGCAGGGGTACACACGCCCTTTGCCTTTGCACCGATTGCCCAGACGGGTTCATAGGCGATCACGACGCGCGACAATTCAAACGGGGTCAGCCCTGCCAGCGACCGGCGAATCTGGATTTTCAAGTCCTTGATATACAAGCCGTCTTCGTCGCGGGTATTCTCACCGACGCACACGATCGGAATCAGCGGAAACTGCAGGATGCTTTTTATCTTCTTGTTGACCATCTCGTCCGTCTCGCCCATCGCGCGACGCTCCGAATGGCCGACAATCACGTAGCGCGCTTTGGTATTGAAGACCATGTCGGGACTGACCTGTCCGGTATACGCGCCGGAATGTTCCCAGAATGCATCCTGCGCACCCAACACGCACGACCGGTTTTCCACCAACTGACCCAGCGACTCCAAATACACCAACGGCGGACAAATAACGGTCTCGACATTTTTCAAGTTGTTCGCAATCTTGCTGATCCCGAGGAACATCTTCTTGGCTTCGGAACCCTTCAAGGGGTTCATCTTCCAGTTGGCGACAATCAGTTTTTTTGAGGTAGACTTTTTCGAAGGCTTTTGCATGAGTGCATTATACAGGATTTCAGGCACTAAAAAAGCACCTTGTTTTAAGGGTGCTTTCTTATTTAGTTGGTTATGAAATTTAGTTCACGACGACCTTTTTGACAAGATCGCCTTTTTCGGTGGACAGCCTCACCAGGTACATTCCTGCAGTCCAGCCTGCGGCATCGACCGTTGTCGTTCCCGTGGAAGAGCTAATGCTCTTCATTTGCTGACCCGACAGGTTGTAGATGGATACCGTCCCCACATCCGAGCTTTCGATCGTGATCATATTTCCATATGACCAGATACGGGAGTTCTCAGACATTACGTTTGAGATGCCGGTCGGGAACGTGTCGACGGTATAGCTTGGCAAGAAGATCAAAAGCGACGTGTCGTTCGCGGCATCCGAGGACCTGAGGCTTACCCGGTACTGGCCCGAGTAGGGCAGCACGTACCACCTCGTGGTATCGTCGGCACTCGAGCCGTCGGCAAAGTGGTACACCGTGTCGCAGACGACGATCTCGTACAGCCCGCTCGGAGCCTCGTAGTCGATTACGACGTGGCAGGCATACGGGGCCGTTCCGTTCGAGTAAGTGAGGGCGATCTGAAGGTCATTGCCGTTCTGGCTGAACCAGGTTATGACGTTCAGGTTCTGCGCCGATGCCAGAAGCACGGACACGGAGAGGACTAGCGTGAAAAATAACTTTTTCATTGTTTTATATTTAATTGGTTAGGAATTAGGACTCAAAAATCATCTGTTTCTGTATTTATTAAAGCATTTATTTATGCTCTTGGCAAGTAAGTTATCCCCAACACAAAAACCATGAAATTTCATGGCTTTTGTGTCATTCTAGTGCTTTTAAAGCAACGAAATTAGTATTGCGCCGCCGTATATTGGGCAACTGATATTGGGACCGAGGATCCCTGAATATAGGCACCTGAATCGCTACAGCTTGCAACTGGTTTTGCACTGCTTGAAATAGTCGGATTGGTCGCCGAATCTGGATAACAATTCGTAACAACACCGCTCAACGTGATTCGTGTTGGCGACTGGTACGCACATTCACCCGAATGGAATCCTGGATCACTTCCATTAAACGTTGCATTGTTGTCAACCTCATATCCTTGAACCGTAGGATGCAGTGCTGAAAGCCAAGCTGCGCACGATTCTCCCGCCGTTGAGCCTGTATTGGTAACAACATGCCACGTAGGGTTTCCCGTCGTCGTAGTTGTTGTAGGCGTAGTCTGACCCTCAACGAAATTCGTGTCCTGCATGCAAATCGCATAAGCCGTAGCTGCTGGATCACGCACGTCTCCACCAAGGCAATTAACTTGCCAGTGGGTAGAGTCTTCAGGATCGCTAAAGTTAATGAGCGCTCGGTTGTCACACTTACCGCCTCCGCCAACTAATCGATATCCGGGATCACAAGTCGCGGTAGCAGTTGAAACACCGGCCACACCTGATTCTCTATAAATAATTAATCCGTTTGTATTAACCGTTGTCACCACCGAATGCGAAGCTCCCGGTTGCCACGTCGCATTGCCACTCGCGTCACTCGTCAAGATATCTCCAGCAGCAGGGCTTCCGCTCGTGATGGCAAGTGGACCGCTGATGGTCGTGTTCCCCGAGGGATTGACGATCAGCCCGGTGCCATTCACCGACGTCATTGCACTGAAAATGTCTGGGGCCGTGCCGTTGTTCGCGACGCTAATGGCC
>CAIXMG010000016.1 GCA_903920485.1 uncultured bacterium | reverse complement strand
CATTTTTTAGGAAAAGAATTCTGTCTGCGACTGACATCGCAAATGACATATGATGAGTCACAACAAGCATGGTGTATCCATCTTTCGCTAAAGCTCGAATAAGGTCAAGGACACCCTTGGTAAGTTCCGGATCGAGTGCAGACGTAATCTCGTCCAAAAGAAGTATTTTTGGTTTCACCATGATGGCACGAAGCAGGGCTACGCGCTGACGCTGTCCTCCAGATAATTCAGCAGGGTATGTTGATTCATAGTCACCAAGGTCGAACCTCTTAAGGAGCTCGCTTGCCTCCTTTTTGGTGGTCTCTAGAGAACGTTCTTTTTGTAACGATGGAGCAAGAATCATATTTTCGATGACCGTAAGATGGGGCCACAGCGTATATTCCTGCGATACGAAGCTCGCCAACATGCCGGGTTGAGTTTCTACAGACCCACGGTCTGTCTTCTCAAGTCCTGCTACGATTCGAAGGAGGGTCGATTTCCCCGATCCGCTTGGTCCCAAGATGCAAACGATCTCACCTTCTTTTACCTCAAAGGAGACGTCGCTTATACCACGGACAGTGCCACCATCATTATATTTTCTTGTTGCGTTTTTAACGCTAAGCATATTCAGTGACATATCTTTTCTGAATCCAATTAATAATGAGATGTAGCGGACCAAGAATCATGAAGAAGAAGAGTACGAGAAGTGAATAAACGATCACGGGTTTGTAGGTCATTGCATTGATAGTTTGCGCAACCTGAAAGAGTTCCGGCACCGAAATAAGGCTTGCGAACAAGGTGTACTCGAGCATCGATGCCTGGGTCAGTAAGAGTTGCGGGAGCGTTCTTCGAACCAGCAAGGGAAGCTCTATATGTCGGACGATTTGCGAAGATGACATGCCAAGGGTTATTCCAGCTTCCCGGTAAGTCTTAGGCAGCAACTGCAGTTCAGTACTAATAATAAAGGCGGTTGCAACGATATTAATCAATCCCAGTGCGGCGATGGTTGTCACGAAAGGATTGATAACAATATTGAAAATTGCTTGTAAGGGATAATCAAACCAGAACAAAAGAACAAGAACGGGGATTACTTTTGTAACGAATCTTGCTCCCTTGATAATGGTCCCAAGTTCGTTATCGAATTTTCCACCGATGATGCCTATTAGGATTCCAGCTGGAATTCCGATCGCGATGATTGATGCGAGAAGCTCGAGTGTGGTCATGAATCCATGGAACCACAAAGATCGATATTCAATGAGAACTTGGAACATAGAATAAGTAATTACTTATTGATACTGTATTCAGTAGAAACGCCGTACTTCTGAAGAATCTGTCCAACCGTTCCGTTGGTGACGAGTTCGTTCATGGCAATATTCCACATATCGACCATGGAATCTTCTCCACGCGCAAAGGCAAAGCTGTTTCCAAGAGTTCGAACAGGTGTCGTTTGGACGCGTTCGATTGCCCCCGGGTTTTGTTTCAAGAAGTCGTCAGCAACTGACGGTTCGACGAATACGATGTCTGCTTTGCGATCCATCAGATCCTGAAATACTTGTCCATATGAATCAAGTTGTGGCAGTACATCAGTTTTTGCATTCGGATAATCTTCTGCTGCGATGAATTGAGCCATCTCGCCATCAAGAACCCCGATGGTTACATTGCCCGAATTTATGTTCGCCAGATTATTGAACCGCGTGTCTCCCGTTCTGACATACGGGTAGATAGTACTGTTCATGGGTGCGATCGAAAAGACTGCCTCGCGAGCTCGTGCTGAATTGGGCCACATTTCCGTTCCTAGGATGTCGTATCGGTGATCGGTCAGTCCTTGGATTGCTGTTCCCCATCCTGTTTCTTCAACCCAATCTGTCTTAAGTCCAAGATTTTTTGCTGCTGCTTCTACAAGGTCATAGGAAACCCCGGAAAGTTGCCCAGTTTTAGGATCCTTTTCAAGAAGGGGTGGATAAATAATGTAACCGATTCTAATGACGCCGCTATTAACAACCTTGTCTGAGACACTCAAAGACTGGTTCCTTGAATGTGCAGTAATTCCAAGGACAAGGGCTACAATTGCGATTATTCCAATAATGATGGATAAGTATTTCTTCATAGGTATAGATAATGATTAGTAATGTAACATTATAATAGCATTATATTAGTATAATGTCAATATATCATAACAAAAATATCTATATAAAATAAGGATAATACGATTACTTATAAATAAGTGTTGACAAGAAATAGACAACTCTTATACTGTAAGCCATATGGATAATCTTGATAAAACTCTTGAAAAGCTTGGATTATCGATAAAAGCCAAAAAAATCTATAAATTGATCCTTGAAAGCGGGAAAATTGCCCCGGCTGTTATTTCCAGGAAAAGTGGGATCAATCGGACAACGGTCTATAGTGTAGCTTCCGAACTGAAGGCACGGGGGCTTATTGTTGAGGATCTGGGTGGCAAGACCTTGTATTACCTCCCTGCTGACGACAAGGAGATCGACAAGGTGTTGGAATATGACAAAAAGGCCTTCGCCGAAAAAGAGCAGGGATTGTTTGACCTCAAGGAAATGCTTAAAGTGCTTCCCGAGTCAAAAACGTTCTCCGTTCCGAAGATCCGCTTCATTGCCGAAGAAGACATTGAGAAATATTTGTATGATGCAACACCACGATGGATTGAAAGCAATCTTGCAAATGATTCCACATGGTGGGGATACCAGGATCACACCTTTGTCGAACGTTATAGAAAGTGGATCGTGTGGTTTTGGAAGATGGCGCCGAAGGAGGTTGACCTTAAGTTGTTTTCCAATGACTCTGATATTGAATCGGAAATGGTCAACGAAAAAATCGACCGCAGGCATATCAGATTCTGGAAAGGATCGGGCGCGATTACGGGCACGCAGTGGGTTATTGGTTCCTATATCGTTCTCATTGTTACTGCCCAGAAACCATACTATCTGGTCGAAATTCATGACTCGGTGATGGCGCATAATATGAGAGAGGTGTTTAAGGAATTGTGGAATAAATAAAAACTGCCAATGGCAGTTTTTATTTATTACTGAGTAAGCGGGACCGCCTTGCCATCCTGAACTTTTTCCATAGTGTATCCAATCCCTTGCACGTCCCCGTTCTTATCGAAGGTATACGTTCCGACAACTCCGTGATAAACAGGCATCGCATACAAATACGAAGCGATTTTTTGATTATTCTGCCCAACGCTTTCAACGGCGTTCTTTAACAGGTGGAGAATATCGTATGCCGAGCCTGCTGCAAAAGGATATTCTGGCGTTCCGTATTGTGCCACATACGCATTGGTAAACGCTACGGCCGTAGGATCAGTCCCGATACTCGGCACATCGAATAGCAGTGTTCCATCTGCGGCAGGTTCTGATGTGAAATCGGTTCCCGTAATAAAGAATGTTGCAAACTGCATCTTGATCCCAAGTTCACGTGCTTGTTTGGCAATGCGCGCACCACTTGCACCCGATTGAGGATTGATGAAGATCAGGTCAGGATGAGTAGCTTGAACCTTCTGAAGAAGTGTTCGGAAGTCGGTAGTCCCCGTAACGCCTCCCGCCGTGAATTCCTCATGATCGGTAATTGTTCCGCCGTCTTTTATAAAGGCATTCGACAAGGCATCTCTGAGTCCCAGCGCATAGTCGCTGTTCTCACTGATGATTGCGATCGACTTGTAGCTCTTAATGAACTGACTTGCCATAAATGGGCCCGCTTCAGCATCCGAAGGCACCACGCGAAATACTCCAGTTCCCGAAATCTGCGGGCTTGAAGCGAACGGTGAGAAGATCATGGTGTGTGCGGCATTTGCCACAGGGGTCGCTGCTAATACTTCGCTGCTGCATGATCCGCCTACCAGATAATCGACATGGTCGATGCTGGTAAGTTTTGTTACGGCACTGACAGCGGTTGCACCATCACATTTAGAGTCTTCGGCAATAATAACAACTTTTTTTCCGTCAATTCCACCAGCTGTGTTGATTTCATTTGCGGCAATCGTCAATCCATTAAGTGATGGTTCGCCATAAGGTGCTTCGTCACCGGAAAGAGGGCCAAAGAAGCCGATTTTAACCTCATTAGCATGAGAACTGTTGTTGGTACGTGCAATAGCAATAACGACAATGATTACAACAATAAGGGTTCCAATAATAAGAGGGAGACGTTTTTTGTTCATAAAATAAATATAAGTAGATTAGTATTTAACAGACAACAGTATATCAGTTTTGTCTAGTATTGTCAAAGATATTTCAATATAGTAACGCAATGAACCTTATTATATATTGATAAATATAGCTATAAATGTGTTGATTTAATTACAACAACATGCTATAAAATGAGTAATGTATCAAGAATTGCTCAAGAAACTTGGTTTTGACGATAAGGAAATCGCTATTTTCATAGCGGTACTTGAACGTGGGCGTGTTGCGCCTGCAGTTGTTTCAAAAGTCACCGGGATCAACAGGTCCACGGTGTACAGTGTTGCCAAAGTCCTTGCAGCACGAGGAATTCTGAATATAGACGCAACAACGGATACAACTTATCTAGTCATCGAGTCCCCCGACGTGTTGCAGAATGTGATCGTCCGTGAAGAGCGCGAACTTTCAGAGCGGAAGTCTCTAGTTAAGGATGCCGTCAAACAACTTGAAAGCGTCCCCCGCTCGAAGCACTACTCTGTTCCAAAAGTGAAATTCTATAATGAAAAAGAGATGCATGATGCCCTCTATACTCGCCTTCCGGTCTGGGCTGAAAGTTCTGTGGCAATCGGCGAACCCAGCTGGTGGGGATTTCAGGATGTCAGCCTCGTGGAGCATTTTCCAGAGTGGATTGTCGATCACTACGACATCATTCCCTCTACCGTTTCGACACATATGTTCACGAATGCTACTTCTACTGAACAAGCGGTTCATAAAAAAGTAAATGATGCACGCAGAATCGTGAAGTATCTTGATGACAAGGATCATGAGTTTACGGCTACCCAGGCCGTGCTTGGTGATTACATCATGTACATCATGTCGCAAGAAAAACCCTTCTATATGATTGAGATCCACGACCGTGTTATGGCACACAATTTCAGGGAAGTCTTCAAGAAGCTCTGGGAGAAGTATTAAAATAAAACCCTCAAGTGACTTCCCCTCGTCAATGTCCTATAATCAACCTAATGAACCACGACCTTCAGAAAAATTATTTCGAGATCGCGTATCGCACGGGATCGGACGTGTGGACGCACATCCCGTATTCGACGACGGCGCTGCACATGCTTCCGCCGCTTCCCAAGGGCGCGATGGTGTTGGATGTCGGCGTCGGGCGAGGCATCTGGCTTTCGAAACTGGTGCACGAGGGGTATCGTGTCATCGGCATCGATTACATTCCGGAAATCGTGCGGAAGGGAAATGCCGACTTGAAGCGCGAGGGGCTTGCGGAACGCGCGCGATTCATTAATGGTGATGTGCGTGACCTTCCCCTCGTCGATCATTCATTCGATGCGGTGACTGATATCGGAGTGCTTCAGCACCTTGGTGCCGGCGACTGGGCGAATTATATTTCCGAACTGAAACGAGTTTTGAAACCGGAGGGGTACGTGTTGAACATTTCCCTCTCAAAAGAGACATCGCGGTTCATGGGATTTCGTCCGAAGACATCCGAAGAATCTACATTTGAAAAGTTCAATGTGTCCTATCACTTTTTCACTACTGCCGAACTCAATGATTTGTTTGCCGTCCAAGGATTCAAGATGATCGCCCAGCACACCGAACATTTCGATGCGCGGACTGATCCTGGTGATTCGATGGCGTTGACGTTCTCGTTGTATCAAGCGATCTGACCCCTCAGTCTCTTGCTTCGCAAGAGCCAGCTCCCCTTACAAAGGGGAGCTTCCCATTTTCTAGAATTTATTTTGAACATTCTTGGTCTCACTTACGTTGTCCTCCCCTGGTAAGGGGAGGTGCCCGTAGGGCGGTGGGGTACGGTGAAATGTGATAAACTTGGCTTATGAAAATCGTCACATGGAACGTCAACGGAATACGCGCAGTACACACGAAAGGGTTATTCAAAGAGTTGTTCGCATTGGATGCGGACGTGTATTGTCTTCAGGAAACGAAATCTACTCTGGATCAAGTCCCTGAGGATCTCCGTGAAACGTCTGGATACAAATTTTTCTTATCGCATTCGCTGGGACGAAAGGGTTACAGCGGGACGGCAATTTTTACCCGTGAAACACCGAAACAGGTTCTTGTTGATATTCCGCATGATATCGCCAAAAAGTACGGACTTGAAAATGATTCGTATGGGAATGTCAACGAAGAGGGTCGAGTCATTGCCGTGGAACTTGATAAATACTTTATCGTGAATGTGTATACTCCGAATGCAAAGGCTGATTTGTCGCGTGTCCCTTTGCGCCAGAAGCAGTGGGATCCTGCGTTTTTGGAGTACGTGAAACATCTTGAAAAGCAGAAACCCGTTATCTTCTGCGGAGACCTGAACGTTGCCCACACGCCTGACGATCTTGCAAATCCAAAGGCAAACACCAATACTCATGGTTTCACAGCCGAGGAACGCGAGGGGGTCGATAAGATCATCGCGGCAGGTTTCACGGACGCATTCCGCCTGTTCACACAGGGAAACGGTCATTACACCTGGTGGTCCCACTTTGCGAAGGCGAGAGAACGCAACGTCGGATGGAGAATTGATTATTTCTTTATCTCGCAGAAGCTCGTGAAACAGGTCGCCGGGTGCACGATCCTCGACAAGCAGATGGGATCGGATCATTGTCCGGTGGTGTTGGAGATAAAATAAAAAAACCGCGCTCACGCGTCGTACCTTCTTCTGCGCAGCCTGCGAGCAGAAAAGGCACAAGCGGGAAAAGCGGTTTTTTTGTGTCATTAAATCTTTCCCATG
>CAIXMG010000015.1 GCA_903920485.1 uncultured bacterium | reverse complement strand
CCTGTTCATCGACGAGATTCACACCATCATCGGAGCCGGTGCCAGCGACGGTGCGATGGATGCTGCCAACATGCTCAAGCCCGCATTGGCACGAGGCGAGTTCCGCGCGATCGGTGCCACGACCCTTAATGAGTTCCAGAAGCATTTCGAGAAGGATCCGGCACTTGCCCGACGATTCCAACCCGTGTACGTTTCCGAGCCTTCGGAAGCCGATGCGATCGAAATCTTGCGAGGACTGAAATCCAAATACGAACTGTTCCACGGCGTCCGCATTACGGATGATGCGATCGTTGCGGCCGTAAACCTTTCAACGCGCTACATCACCAACCGGTTCCTGCCCGACAAGGCCGTCGACCTCATTGACGAGGCGGCTTCGATGCTGAAGATTTCCCTGGAAAACAAGCCGGGTCCTTTGGACGAAGTGCATCGAAAGATTACGCGCATGGAAATCGAGAACGAGTCTCTCATCCGCGACACGAAGGAAGACAAGGATCGTGCCAAGGGCAATTCCGCCCGTCAGAAGGAGATTGCCCAGGAAATTGCCGACCTCCGCGAGACGACCAGCGACCTTGAGATGCGGTGGAATACCGAAAAGGACATCCTTGCAGAAATCCGGAAGATCAAGAAGGACATCGACCTGCTTCGCGTGGAAGGCGAAAATGCCGAGCTTGCAACCGACCTCGGAAAAGTCGCGGAGATTCGTTATGGAAAAATTCCGGCTCTTGAGAAAATGCTGAAGACGAAATCGGATCGGCTCAAGAAGATCAAGGCGGAAGACCGGCTGTTGCGGGAAGAGGTCGGCGAGGAAGACATCGCCAAGGTCGTTGCCAAGTGGACGAATATTCCGGTGACGAAAATGCTGCAGAGTGATACTGCAAAATTAGCAAGTATGGAAGCGGACCTGAAGAACCGCGTAAAGGGTCAGGACGAAGCCATCGAGAAAATCAGCAATGCCATTCGTCGTGCGCGCGTGGGGATTTCCGATCCGAACCGCCCAATCGGATCGTTCATGTTCCTGGGACCGACCGGTGTAGGAAAGACGGAACTGACGAAGGCACTTACGGAATTCATGTTCGACGACGAGAAGGCTTTGATCCGCGTGGACATGTCGGAATACATGGAAAAGCACTCGATCTCGAAACTGGTGGGAACGGCTCCGGGTTATGTCGGCTACGAGGAATCAGGGCAGTTTACCGAAGCGGTCCGTCATCGTCCGTATTCCGTCATTCTGTTCGACGAAGTCGAGAAAGCGCATCCCGACGTATTCAACTTGCTGTTGCAGGTTCTTGACGATGGACGTTTGACCGATGGCAAGGGACGCGTGGTGAACTTCAAGAATACGATCATCATCATGACGTCGAACATCGGCTCGACGCACATCCAGAAGATGCAGTCGATCGGATTCTCGAGCAATTCGGTGGTCCAGGATTACGCTGCTACCAAGGAGCGCGTGACGGAATCCCTCAAGGACTTCTTCCGTCCGGAATTCCTCAACCGTCTGGACGAGATCATCGTCTTTGACGTGCTGTCTCCTGAAACGATCAAGGACATCGTTGCGGTTCGCGTGGATACGGTCCTGAAACGCATGCAGGCCAAGGATATCGCGGTGGAAATGAAGCCTGCGGTGTATGCGTACCTGGCTGAAAAGGGGTATGATCCGCAATTCGGCGCGCGACCTCTTAATCGCTTGATTCAGAATACAATCTTGAACCGCATGGCCAACATGATCATCGGTGCGGAAGTAAAGGCCGGCGATACGATTGTCATTGATTTCAAGGACGGCGATCTGGCTTATCAGGTCAAACCGAAGAAATCCCGCACGATGCTTTCTCAGATGAAGGAACTTGTGACCGGATAGGTCTTGTGTTATATTGGTGTCGCTTTTCCTGGGTTTCCCAGGAAAAGCGACGAATGCGTCGGTACTCAAGCGGTCAACGAGGGGAGACTGTAAATCTCCTGGATTTATCCTACGAAGGTTCGAATCCTTCCCGGCGCACAACAGAAAAACACCTTCTTCCTAAGGTGTTTTTTTCTTATCTCAGATTCATGCTGGAACCCCTTACTTTGTCTTTG
>CAIXMG010000014.1 GCA_903920485.1 uncultured bacterium | reverse complement strand
CGCATAATTTTTCTTCAAGAAATCAACCGTCCCATCCTTTGAGCCGTTGTCGAAGACGATAATTTCAACGGCATCCTTGTCAAAACCTTCCAATGCGGCAAGACAGTCCGGGATCTCTTTCTCGGAAAAATAGGTGACGATGATGATGGAGAGTCGTTTTGATCCTTTCATAGCAATAAGATTTCGTCATTTTACCACAAGGTCATCCCCCTTACAATATCCGCCGCACCTGATACCTCATGAAATAGGAAAGCCATCCTGCGAAATAGAGGCCCTTCAACGGGACCGAGGCAGCCTTGGTGCGGTTCCAGAGAACGGCAATCGTTATGCGGTAATTCTCAAGAATTTTCTCGCGAGACCCGGCAAGGCGGTATTGGTAGAACGAGAGGGGCATCTCGATCGCCTGGAAGTTGCCAAGAGGGGCAAGTTTGAGCCATAAGTCATAGTCGGCGACCATCATAAGCTTGTAGTCTTCGGTAAATCCTCCGGCTTTTTCAAAGGCCCATCGAGGTACCATCGACGACGAGAGCGTAATCATGTTGTGAAACGGAAGGATCCACAGCAGGTTTCCCGACCGCGGCGTTCCCAATTCGGTGCGCATCGTCTCCCAGATGAGATTCGAATGCAGGTCCACCAAATAGGGATCGGTGTAGCACACGACGCATCGCGAGTCGGCTTCGAAAACTTTTACCTGTCGTTCGAGCTTTTCCGCATGCCAATAATCATCAGCATCAAGAAATGCAAGGTACTTTCCCTGCGACATCCGAACCCCACGATTGCGCGCAACCCCGCATCCGGCATTTTCCTGATGACGATACACGATGCTCCCCTTTTCCACCAACGGCTGCAGGACCGATCGCGTGTCGTCGGTCGAACCGTCGTCGATGACGATGATTTCAAAACTCTTGAATGCCTGATTAAAAACGCTCTCGATCGCGCGTATAATGGTGGCACTACTGTTGTACGTCGGGATGATAACACTCACCACCGGTTGCATGTGTTTCATATAAATGACTAGTTCCCTTGCGCTTTCATAACTTGAGCGATATAAGCCATGTTCTGCTGCGACTCGGGGACGGCAGGATCCAAGGCGAGTCCCTTCTGGAAAGTCTGCAAGGCAAGCGCCAATTGGCCTTCATATACGTACGCCTGCCCCAGAAACGTATATCCTTTTGGATTGGTCGGCGACAGGGCGATGATTGCTGTTCCTGCAGATCCCAATTCCTGAACGGAAGCAGGGTCCACCTTGCCGGTGATGGTCATGCGCGCCCAGGCCAACTGGCCAAGCGCGATGTAGCTCTGCATGTTTGGCGGATACCGTTTGATGCTGGTATCAATGACACTCGTCAGGGCATCGATGTCTGCGAGCGTGTCCTTCGGATCCTGCACCTGCTGATGGAGGTAGTCCTGACTGTAGGCGTCGACACGCTGTGCGATCGAGATCGCAGCCCCGTACGGCGAAGCGTCCTCCACCTTTTGATACATCTGCGTTCGTGCGGGGATCGCCGCAAACATCTCGTTCCACAAGAGGTGCAGTTTGGTTGCCTCGGGAATGACGATGCTCAAGGTTCCTGCGAGGATCGCAATTCCCAACAATCCACCCAGGACGGCATGGCGAGCAGTCTGAGACTCGCCCTTCTCTTGGGAAACAAGAAGGTGTTTGCCTGCGATAACCCCTTCGTAGGAAACCAGGAACACGAACAGGTAGAAGAACAGGTAACTTCCCGCAATATCAAAGAGGATGACGTTGTTCAACAAGTATGCAAAGAGAAGCCCTGCCGCGAGGGAAACCGCCAATCGGTAATGCTCCTTCTTCGACAAGCGGTACAGCTGCCAGATAATCATGGAAATCATCCCGAGATATGCCAAAAGGCCAAGGCCTCCGGTCGTGACCAGTGTTTCCAGGTACGCATTGTGAGGCTTGTCGGCCCAGAGTTCCCCGATCGTGATCAGCTGCGGATTGAAGTACGCCTGATGGGCATAGCGGAACGTCTCGGGACCCGTCCCGATCACCGGATGGTGTTCGAACGACTTGATTGACATCTCCCAATACAGGAAACGAGCCTCTCCCGTTTCCTTCACGAAAAAGCTGTGGACGGAGCTTCGCGGATTGACGAGCATGACAAGGCCAACAACGGTCGCGACGATGACGCCCGCAACCACGATCCTGCCTGCCCATCGTCTGACGGCGGCGTTCGAAATGGACAGGTACACGCCGCACGAGACCACGAGACCCAACACCAATGACAGCGTGGCACCGCGGGCATCCCCCAGGAAACCAAGGGTGGCCTTTCCGTTACCGTTGAACAGCCACAGGCTGAATACGATCGGATTGACCAGCGTGAGAAAGCCGAGAACGAAAGCAAGGACGCGCTCCCAAAAGCCGCGAGCCGTCATCAGCAGGTACAGGCTCGCAAACAGACTCATCAGGAGGATGGTTCCCGCGTAGGACGTATTGCCAAAGAGCCCGCCACCGGCAGAAGCATGCCCCAGAATAACCGATGGCGACAAGTTCCACCCGCTGTATCCCAATACCGCGGAAAATCCGACCGCGGCCCCCGCAATGCCAATCGGATAAAGGATGGCCGTTCGGACCTTGCCCGTGTACCGTGCGATAAGTGCCGCAAAAAACGAACCGACGACGCACAGCAGGATAAAGAACACCCCTACCCCGCGCTCCAGATGGCTGTACCACGACAGGACCGGATCAACGCTGAACACGGTGGCAACCAGCATGATTGCAAGGAACACGCCGACCGAAGCGACCACCTTTGATTTTAGGGCACGTCCGATCACGGACCATGGAAGTGCGACAAGGCCGATAAGGGTAACGACGGCCATGCCGATTTCGATGATGATGGATTTCGAATTGGAATAGTTGTAAGCGATCCCCATGAAGACCGCTGTCGATCCCCAGATGATAGTTGCCGCAATAATCCAAGGCGCCAACCGAAGCAGCAGTGCGGATGTTTTTTTAAGAAATTGATTCATAGGATGAGTTTAATACGAACTGACGGCCGATGCCAAGGCCTGGGCAGGGGCATAGCGGGGATTAAGAACCAGCGCCTGGTCGGCCAGCTGGCCTGCAGAACGCGTGTCGCCTTGTGCCAGCAGGAACTGGCCATAGGCCGTATAGATCTGCGGATCACGCGGGGAAAGCGCAGCCCCTCTTTCATAATATTTCTGCGCGCGAGCCAGGTCGGCGGCGGTACCGAAACCTTCCAGGTAATTTCTCAGGGTTTCCAGTTGCACAAGCGAGAGGTCAAGATGATAGTCCACGCCTTTCGCGGTTACGAAGGGATCCGTCGCGTCGATCAGCGATGCGACCTCGGCCGTCGCGATCGGACGATCGACCGGACTTGCCTTGAGAACATCACGCTGTGCCGAATACGAAGCCATCAGCGGATCCGTATAGAATTCCGGATCGGTCGAAAGCGTATAGGATGCCCCCGCATGGAACAGTGCCTGATATTCCCCGGTGCGAACGTTGCTTGCGTCATTGCCGACCTTGCCGATCATCAGCACCTTCTGGACGGGCAAGACAACGAACATTACGAACGCCGGAACCATCAAGGCCGTGACAACCAACGGGATGGCAACGGGCATGTCCGGGGCATTTCTGCGATCCTTTTTCTTTTCAGGAGAGGCATATTGGTCGGAAAGTCCGACGAGGATCCCCGTAAGCGAGAAGAACATCACCGTCGACACCATCGAATCGTATACCATTTGGTTCTGAAGAAAGTACGCGACGAGCATTCCGGAAAGAATTGCAACGGTGGCAGAACTGGTTGTTCCCTTTCGGTGCAGGCGAACCATCAAATATCCAACCATGCAAAGCACCACCAGGTAGGCCAACAGAGACAAGATGCCTCCCTCATCAAGGATTTCCAAGGTCGCATTGTGCGGGTGCAGGCTCCACACCTCGGCTCCCCGTTCGGGATTCAGCACGTTCGGATCCAGGTACTTTTGGTAGATGACATGATAGTTTTCCTTTCCCCATCCCAGGATCGGCTTATCCTTGAAGCCTTGAAGTGCCTCTTCCCAATCAGTGATGCGGTTGCCGGACTCCTTGGCAAAAAACGCATAGGCCTTCGTCCCGGGAGCCGAGACTTGCCATGCGGCCATTGCCAAGACCAGAACCAATGCGACCATTCCCACGATTCCTGCCATCCTTGCCGAAGTTTTCTTGGCAAGGCACAACCAAAGCAGGCACGAGAATACGATGCCGATGCCCAATGCTGCAGTCGCCATGCGTGCCCATCCGATGCCTACGGGCGCACTGAAAAACACCGGTGACAGCAGGATAAGGAGAAGAGCCGCTGCTCCCATTACCTTTCGA
The DNA here is from genome assembly GCA_903920485.1 of uncultured bacterium. Lineage (GTDB taxonomy): Bacteria > Patescibacteriota > Minisyncoccia > Phycocordibacterales > UBA1006 > CAIXMG01. The sequence goes on along the minus strand of CAIXMG010000014.1, from coordinate 984 downwards.
AACCAGGAAGATCCCTCAATGACAAGAAAAGCCGCCATGAAAACGGAAAAGATCAGATACGCCCCCGCAAGAAGGATGTTCCCCATCATGGCTCCCTGGCTTGAGTGTTTCAGCATTGCAGAACCTGGAAACCATCCGAAGGAAATGCAGTAAATGCATGCGGTCAGGATCAGCGACGCAACTACCGTGACACGGCCGATACTCAAGAGAAATTCCCTGCCTCGTACCCTTATCAGCGACGCAACCACGACGACGAAGGCAAACGCATGCCACAGAAAAACCATCCCCGTCCCGCTTTCAAGCGTTGAGAAAAACGAGGTCTTCGGGTCGACGCCCGCAATGCTCGAAACGGTGAGGAGCATCAAAAACCCTGCCAACGGAGCCAGCCAGCCGACCATGGGTTTCGTCAATCGGTATCGTCGGTCCTTCGCCATCAGCCACACCCATGCGACCAGGAGCAGTTCCACGATTCCCATGAAAAAAAACTCCTTCGAGGTTACATACGATGCCACCCATCCTGAAAAATACGTAATCGGAAGGACCAGGAACACCAGCAGCGTCCCCCACCCCACAATCCGCTCAAGAGCCTTTGTCATATGGGGTAGTATACACAATTGGAGGATGGTTTACAAAACTAAAGAAATCCTCAACGGGAACGAAAAACGTTTTGGCAAAAAGAACACCACTGTTATACTGATCCTGCAAGCAAGTCAGACCCCCTCTGGAGGACCGCAGGCATGTGGTCCACACGTTCCAAGGGGGCTTTGCATTTTTAAAAACTTACAAAATCGTCGACTTTTACTTTTTGTTTCTCCACAACACACGCAATACATTGTATTGGTAGATTTTTTAATTTTTTTACTAACCTATGTGGAATTTCTTGTATATCCTGTGTCACCACTTTCATCGATATAGACATGTTTTATGTTGTGGGCATCCTACCAAACCCCTCCTCAAGAAACGCATTCGGATTGATAAACAAAT
>CAIXMG010000013.1 GCA_903920485.1 uncultured bacterium | reverse complement strand
TCAGGGTCTTCGGGGTTGAATGATACCTCAACCATAATCCCGTCGCGATGAATACGATTATTGAAAGTTTCTACCTTTTCCCTGAGAACGGTCCTAAGCTTTATCTGGAGACTGTTTTGCATGTGATATAAATTTTAAGTTTTTGAATAGTGTTACTCTAAATGTAGATTAACACTATTTTATAAATTTTGTCAAGTATCCGTATGCACACCAAAAATGCCCCAGAAACGGGGCTTTTTTGTTTACTGGTTGAACTCAGTCATCGCCTTCTCCTTCCCCTCCTTCACGATGGTTTCGATCGCTTTCCTTACCTTAGGAGCAAGTTCCTTGAGCGTTTCCATTTCCGACGGTTCGAACTTACCCAGAACATTTGCCTTGGCAAGTGAGCCATCTTCGAAAACTTTTGAGATGCCAATCCGAATGCGCACAAACTCGCGGCTGCCAAGGTGGGATTCAAGCGACTTGATACCGTTGTGCCCGCCTGACCCCCGGTCAAAGGAAATCTTCATCTTACCAATGGCCAAATCAAGATCATCGTAGAGAACGATCATGTTTTCAGGAAGAATCTCCTTTTTTGTCATGAAGTAGCCGGCCGTCTCGCCCGAAAGGTTCATAAACGTTGCCGGCTTTGCGAACAGCAGGTCACCGTCCATCGCCGTTCCCGCGTTCGCATAGGAATCGCGGCCCCACGAAAGACCAGGATATGCCATATCAATGACGATCCAGCCTGCATTATGACGCGTGTGTTCGTAATCGCTTCCGGGGTTTCCCAGGGGCAGTATCAGGTGCTTCATGCGATAATGGTATCACATTCCCCTCTTTTTGCATCGGATACCTGGCTACGACGTCCTTACCCGGATTCATAAGAACTGTGGTGTCGACAGGACCCGCCTTAAATCCCAGTGTGTCCGCCGTTACGGAAAATGACTGACCTTGGCCGATGATCGTATATCTTGGAAAGACAAAGCTGTGCTGCCCCGATGAGAGGATCCAACCGGCAAGATCAATTTCCCTCGTCGAATCATTTTCCAGGGTTATCCCTCCGTCATCGGTAACACCCGTAATGGAAAGAGCTGCCGGCACGATGAGAACCTGCTTACGATTGACGGAATCAGGTTCGGTTTTCGTCCAGTTCGAGTAGTACGTAAGCACGACCGTATATGTCCCCGGATACCTGAATGTGTGCGTCAGCGGCCCGTTACCGACCAAGACGACCTGCTTGCCATCGCCCATGGACCACTCGAACCTGCCTGATGTCATGTCGCGCTTTTGGTTGTCCCTGACGACCGCCACAAGAGGTACCGGTGTTCCAGCCGTCGAGAAGTCAGGCACGACCATTCGTGCGCTGTACGTCGGATCAGGAGCGTAATCGGTCGTTTCTACTGAAGCGTCATCGCTTACGCCGGATACCAGTGTCATAGGAACATCAACATCCGAAGAGGCGGTAGCCGAGGTCGTACTCGACGACGTGGAAGCCGTCCCAGAGGTTGTCGATGAGGTTGTAGCCGCCGTTCCTACGGTGACATTCGGCGCATCGGGTGTTGCAACCCCGGTTATCCAGCCTGACCCGCTTCTCTGCATCGTCTGCTTTGATACATTGTCGCCGGCCGGCCACCCCGAAGACGCGTCGACGTCGTCGACAAGAATTCCCACGTTGTCCTTCAACTGGAGGTGCTCACCCGAATTGGAGAGGGACCCGGAATAAATCTCATCTGCCTTCATGCCAGGAAGGGTGTTATCACTGGTCCGTTCGAGGAGAAAATATCCCGACCCTGAAATGGTTCCAGAAAGCGAAATGCTGGGCGACCCGTCAGTTGCCGCAAGCGACCAGCCGTCCAATATGACCGGACTTGGCGAAGCGTTGTACAACTCGATCCATTCAGCGTTAGCCGAGGCAGCCGTCCCCATCCAAGCGATTTCGTTGATGAGGATTTCAGGGTCTGCTTTAGCGGATGGAACCGAAAATCCTGCTACTAATAATATGACTGATAAAATTCTCAAAATGAAAATGGTTCGTGTATTCATACATGAACCATTTTCACATGATGATCCTCAAGGAAGGACTAAGTGATGCTCAACTTATTCCAAGACTTTTCTCAGGATATCCTCAGGAACTTCTCGAGGCGTATTGCTCGTTTTCATAACAGGAGGCGTTGGCATTGCGATTGGTTGAGGAATTTCGACAACCGGAGGAATGTTCGACTCCCCCTCTCTTAGACGATTTCCCTCCGAAGGGGAAATCGGTCCAAGCGAAGCGGGTGTAGGGGGTTGGGGGGTGTCTTGCACAGGGATCTGCGCTACCCCCTCAGGCTTCTGCACAACAGGAGACTGAGGGGGACTGACCACCGGCTTATTCTGTGCCACCGCCTTTGCAAGTGCCTCGGCAAGGGCCGACTTTTTCTCGGGACTCGCGGCACGATTCATCTTCGGATCAACGAAAGGTGTTCTCTCGGCGGTGACAGGTTTCTGAGCAACTAATGGTCGAGCAGGTATCGAGGCGGAACCCCTCTCCTCTTTGAGGAGAGGGTGGATTGCCGCAGGCAAGACGGGTGAGGTCGGCTTTTCCTCAACAATAGCCATGTCATCCATCTGATCAAGGAGACTTGCCAAGGAGCTTGAGGTCTTCGGGGCCGGCGTTGGCATGGATGCAGGAGCCACAGGCGCAACAGGAGCCTTCGCAATGAGTGTCGGCTTCTTAAACCCCACGATCGGCGCCACGGGTGTTGCAACTTTTGGCTTCACGTTGTTCGTAACGGGTTGCCGAGGCGGCATTGGAACCGTCGGTAACGTAACCACGTGCTGAACCACCGGCGGTCGCGGAACGACCGGCTTGTCAGGTGCCATATAGGTTCGCACTTGTTCCGGCGGACGTGTCGATTCGACGGTATCGCTCGAGATGACCTTGGCACTTGCCTTCGAGTATCCGAAGAACTCCTTCACATGTTCCTCGACGGCTGCCCTTGCCTGGGCAAAGTTCTTACGTGACGCGTCGACCACCTGGTCGCGCATAGATGTTCGGAGCGGAGGAATCGGCTCGAGGGCCCGTGCCGAGAACGGCTTCGACCCGAGGTTATCGATCTGAAGCGTCAGGTACATCTGGAACATCGCGATGTTCTGGAGGTCTTCCTGCGTGAAGACTGGTGCGAATACCTTTTCCATGAATTCGGCATCCAGCGGTCCGACACGGAACGCGACGATGCTTCCCATGTTTCCGAACACGGCATCGCGAATGGTCTCCTCCATTTGGGCGATAAACTGGTTCGCGACGGTCAGGCACAGCTTGTACTTTCGGGCCTCGGACAGGATGCTCGCGAACGACTCGTTGGCAAAGTTCTGGAACTCGTCCACGTAGAAGTAGAACGGCGGCATCTTTTCCATGACATGCCCCGGCAGTTCCGCGCGCGACATGGCGGCCAGATAGATTTTCGTGATGAGCATCGCACCCAACAGCGGCGCGTTCTGCTCGCCGATCTGACCCTTCGAGAGGTTCATGATGATGATCTTGCGCTCGTCCATCGCCTTGCGCAGGTCAAAGCTGGATTTTGGCTGGCCGATGATATTCCTGATGACCGGGTTGGTCGAGAACTGGCCGACCTTGTTGACCAGTGCCCCGATGGCTTCGGACCATCGCTTGTCGTCCCATTTCATCAATTCGTCCCACGCGTTACGTACGGCGGAATCGGTGACGCTCGCGATGACGCGCTTGCGGAAGTCCTTGTCGGTGAGCATGCGGTTGATGGAAAGCACCGTCGAGTCGGGATATTCCATGAGTGCCATCATGGTCATGTTGAGGATGTATTCCATTCGTCCCGAAAACGCCTCGGGCCAGATCTTCTTGAACACGGACATGAGCCCGTCGGTGACCAGGTGGCGCTTTTCGGGTCCGGGGTCTTCCAGCGGGTTGAAGGCAACCGGGAATTCCATGTCCGACGGGTTGAAGTAGATCACGTCGTTGAGGCGCCATTCGGGAATATAGTCGAGGAGCTTGTCGGCGGAACCCCCGTGCGGGTCGATGAAGGCGACCCCGTGACCGTTCTGGATGTCCTGCACGATCATGTTCTCGAGGAAGGTGGACTTTCCGGTTCCGGTCTTCCCGATGATGTACATGTGCTTCGTGCGGTCGCGCGGCTTGATGCCGAACTTGGTCATCTTGTTGCGATGGTCAACTTTCCCGATATAGGTGATTTGGTCCTGGTTGTCCATAAGTTATGGGTAAGTATAGCAAATATGTATTTTAAAAGGAATTTAAATAACGCCGTCTACTGTTTTTCCCATACCAAAAGAGGCCCAAGGGGCTTCTTTGACATTCGGGCCTAATGATTGGCTTTCCAAAACCTGCTAAGGTATTACCAGATTAATGCATATGAGGAAAAGATGCAAGGACACTACCGTGAAAATTTATAAAATCTTTATAAACCCAATGAACCCAAAGGCGGGGTATGGGGGCTAGTACCATGGGTCCGTAGTGGCAGAGCGACATCTGCGTCGACTCTGAAAAACCGGTCAGGGAACATTTAATTGGATTCTCATTCTTCTTGTGGTATAAGGTTATAAAATCAAACAAAATGAAGAATACCAAGAGCTTTGAAGATATGCTGAAAGTCGTGTTCTCAGGGCACAGCATCACGGATGAAAATACCGACCTGGACGGCATGGCCGGGTTGCTGGGGACCTCCTCCTTCTTCCTGCGGCTCACGCTCGGGATATGGCACGACTCACATGACCTCCCCAGGTTTTCGGATGCAGGTGAGGCAAAAGCGTCCTATTTGCAACTGTCTGAAAAACCCAAGTACAGCGAGGAGAAGGTCTCCGCGATCCTCGGCTGGGTGATGGTCGCAAACAAGGATTCCGAGATCAAGGAGCTCATGGGTATCGGGTGGCAGTATCACACCAACATTGTCCATGAGATAATCGTCATGAAGCACATCATGACATGTTCCGACTTCTCGGAACTCTTGGGTTCCTATCTGGAATATCTCGAAGAGCACGACCACAACAGGTACTTTCGCACCGCGCAGGCCTATCGCAACAAACTTACCGAGCTCTTCCTTGAAAATATGGAAGGGTCCAAGGCGTCCATCTACTCTCATGTCGAAACGCTGAGGGACGAGTACTCAGGAGACGAGGAATTCGAAGATGAGTTCCTTGTGAAGGGGTGCATTCGCAGCTTCATGATCTCCCAGGGAGAGCTCGAGGCATATGACGGCCTGGCCGATATGCTAAACGAATACTGGCTGGACAAGACAGACGATTCAGACACAAAGGAGATCCAGGCATATTGTTTCAGGGTCAAGGGTACCTGCTTCGAGGCAGAAGCGCTCCAGAAGATCTCTAAGAAGTTTCGAAGGATAGAGATTGCCGCTAAATGATTACCGTACGGTTTCAGGCGCTTCCACGAGGAAGCGCCTTTTTTATTTTAATAGCCCCCTAAGGGCCTGCCAATTTGCGGGCCACTAGAGTTCAGTACCAACCATCTCAACCACCACAAGGACCGTTTGGCGAATTTTCAGGGAGAGAGCCGAAGGTTAAGGGTCACTAGCCTCTAGGAGTAGAATCGTCAGCCTGGAAAGCCTCTTTGTCCGCCATAGACATTAGTTCAAGTAAAAGCTTGTCAATTTCAGATCGAGTTACAAGCTCAGCCCTGCTTCCTTTGCCGTAACCTTTCATTTCCTCAGTTAAACGAGATATTTCTTTACGGATTTCCGCATATTTTCCTTCCGTGTGGCTGTCTTTGAAATATTCCAAGATTGCTTTTAGTTTTGCATCAAAATCTTGGGTCAAGTCGTCATTTTTTGGATTGCCGTCTTGGTCAAAGGCCCCGCGCTTTTTAAGCGATGGCTTACCATCCACTGTTTCATACTTATCTCGTATGTCTTCAGCGTCTATTTTATCGATCTGGTAGTCGGCATACTGAGCCTTTGATTCAAGATAATAAGAATCATCATCTTTCGGGTCAGAGTCAAAAAGCGCCGCAGTTTTTTGTATCCCAAGCTTTTTACACAGCTCAAGAACAGATTGGATTCTACTACTAGAGCCAGCGCCATAGCCGAAAAAGGAGAAGTCGTAATCGGTTCCTGCATCATTTAAATATCTTGAGACAATTCCAACATCTTCTTGCCCCTCAAGAATTAGCACCTTGTTGGAAAAGAATATATTCTTGCTTTCTACTCCTGACAGGTGAGGAAATCTTCGACCTGTTTTTGCTATTTTCTCCATAAGAATAGGGTTGCAGATATTTCCGAACAGTGAAGTTGACCCAAGACGATTTATTTTTGTAACAGACGCCCCGTTTTTCAGGTATTCCCAATCCATAATGTAGGGTGAGTGCGTGCTAATGAAAACCTGTTTTGTTTTTGCAAGTTCGCCTAAGCGTTTTAGGAGCCTCAACTGGTTTTCTGGGTCTATGTATGCCTCGGGTTCTTCAATTACAACAATCTTGGCAGGCTTAGAAGAAATATCATCTATCTCAGACATTATTTGGTTGTATCGCCCTTCGCCAGAACCAGACAGTCTGAGCGTTTTCCTGTAAACATTCCCGAATCGATTCTTCAGCTGTTTAATTGTTTCAGCTCTACCATTAACCCCTGGAATAGTAATGGTTTCCACGGGATATAAAAAATCCCTTGTCGGTTCCTTATTGTTATTGGTGTCTATCTCAACAAAGGTTCCGCCCCTTGCTACATAGGAGGTACCCGTTTCACTCGTTAGGGAGGTAGTGTAAGGAAAGTGCACCTTGTTTATGCTTTGCCGTCGCTGATTCGGTAGGCCCGCAATTGGTTGTCCTCCTCGGAAAACTGCATCAATGAAGTTACTTTTACCAACTCCCGATTGTCCGACAATGTAATTTATACCTGAGCCTTCTTTTGTTCCATCTGGAACGGCAAACTCCAAAGTCGCGTCTTCTAGAAGAGAATGACCTGAAATTTTTACTTGCTTTATATACGAAGACATAGACTATTGATACCACAAAAAATCCGAAGAGTACATTTTCACTGCAATGTTCCACAAGTTCACCCAAAACTTATATATCTCGGTTTTTTATATAATTTTCCTTAAGGGAAAGGGGTCATCCGATAAAAAGTATCCACTGCGGAGCCGAGGGGATTCGAACCCCTGAGACCTTAGCAAGTCTTCCAACTCATCAGGTTGGCGCATTAGACCAGCTCTGCCACGGCTCCACGTCGTAGGAAGTCCCTACGACAGCCGATATCTTACACTCATGTAGTAAAGAATTATTAAAGGTTCTTTGACAAATTGAGCAATCCTTTTGTATTTCACTACCCCCACCCTATCCCCATACTTATTCCCTTGCGCAAGGGTTGCGGATAAAATTTAAATGATAGAATGGTCAATATGGCATTCGAGAGCAATCAGCAAAAACCAAAGGGAAAGTATACGAACTATAAGGACTTCCAGAAGCCCATTCCAAGTCCTATCAGGACACTTCGCGTACCGCCTCAAAATATTGATGCTGAGATGGCCTTGTTAGGTTCCATCATGCTGCGCCCTCTGGGACTGAACGAGATCATGGATTCCGTCCATCAGGACTCTTTTTATGTCGAAAAGCACCGCTTGATCTATCAATGCATGTTGGAACTGGCCCGCAAGAACGAACCGATCGACCTCATTTCCCTGACGGCGATCCTTCGCGATCAGAACTATCTGGATTCCATGGGTGGTCCGGCGTATTTGTCGGAACTGGTCGGAAATGTTCCCACGTCTACCAACATTGAATATTACGCAAACCTTGTGTCACGCAAGTACATGCTGCGAAGCCTGATCGCCGCCGGTGACGAAGTCGCAGAACTCGGCTTTGACGAGATGACCGAAATCGAAGAGATCCTTGATTCCGCCGAAAAGCGCGTGATGTCCGTGACCGGGCAGGTCGGTCGCGCACAAAAATTCATCGGCGCCAAGGAAGTCCTCACTGACGTATGGGAAGCCATCACCAAGAGCCAGGAGAACAAGGGCGAGCTCCGAGGCGTTCCTACTGGATTCCCCGACCTGGATCGCAAACTTGCCGGATTCCAAAAATCTGACCTTATCATCCTCGCGGCACGTCCATCCGTCGGTAAGACATCGATCGCCCTGAACATGGCAAAGTTTGCCGCCGTGCACCACAACATTCCGGTGGGCATCTTCTCGCTGGAAATGTCAGCCCAGTCACTGGTCGACCGCCTGCTGTCATCGGAAGCGGGCGTGGATTCGTGGAAGATGAAGACCGGTAGCGGACTGACCGAGGATGACATGGAAAAACTGACGGAAGCATCCAGCCGACTGGCAGCAGCACCGATCTTCATCGACGACCAGGCGGGCAACAACATCCTTAAGATGCGATCGACCGCGCGACGACTCAAATCCGAATACGGACTGGGACTGATCATCGTGGATTACCTGCAGCTGATGTCCACGACAAAGAACTACGATTCCATGGTCAACCAGGTGACGGAAATCTCACGATCGCTCAAAATGCTGGCCCGAGAACTGGACGTTCCCGTGATCGCACTGTCACAGCTGTCGCGTAACGTGGAATCCCGAGGAGGCGAACCACGACTGTCCGACCTCCGCGATTCCGGTTCCATCGAACAGGACGCGGACGTCGTCATGTTCATCCACAGCGACGACCAGTTCAAGCCGATCGACGAGCGAACGGGCATCAAGAAGATCATCATCGCCAAGCACCGAAACGGTCCGACCGGCGAGATCGAACTCTTCTTCGACAATGCCAAGACGACCTTCATGTCAATCGAGAAGAACAGCTTCGACGACTTCAGCGGAGGCGGAAGCAGCAGCGAATTCTAGTACTCCCCTAACCCCCTCTAAAAGAGGGGGAACCGAACATGAACCCCATCGAAGAACTCACCAACCTATTCATCAAGTTTCCCGGCATCGGCCGCCGTCAGGCGCGCCGTTTTGCCTATTTCATCATCCAGTCGAATCCCAGCTTCACGTCGCGCCTGGCACGTCAGATCGAAAGCGCGCAGAAGAATGTCCGTCTTGATCCGATCAGCTTTCAGTATTTCTATTCGGAAGACCCCAGTCAGAAGTTCTCACCGATTACCGAAGACACCAGTCGTGACGGCTCACTTCTCATGATTGTCGAAAAGGATGTCGATATCGAATCCGTCGAGAAGTCCCGCGCCTTCCACGGACGATATTTCGTACTAGGTGGACTTGCTCCGTTGGTCGATACCGACCTTGAAAACTCGATCCGCACGCGAGAACTCGTCAAGCTTATTGAGGAAAAAGGATTGAAGAACGACATCAGTGAGATTATTTTCGCCCTATCCGCAAACCCCGAAGGTGACCGCACGGCAGACCTGCTGAAACAGAAAATCACCCCTCTGCAGGAGCGATTCAAGTTCACAATTTCCCAGCTGGGACGTGGTTTTTCTACCGGTACCGAAGTGGAATATTCGGATGCCGATACCCTGGCGAATGCGCTGGAGAATAGGAAATAAATTTTTGATAAAGAAAGCTACTTCTGATGCTTTACAGCTAATTTTGTTTTTGTATACTAACAGTGTTCCCATTTGGGGCTTGGAGATTAAATCCTTGCATGAAATGCAAGGTAAGGCAGGGTTGCGCGATTGCAAGCGTCCTGACTTGTTTAAGGGCCGACAGATGTCGGCCCTTCGCTATGGAACGAAAGCCCTATTCCTTGCCCATGACCTTCG
>CAIXMG010000012.1 GCA_903920485.1 uncultured bacterium | reverse complement strand
GATACCGGCCTTAGAGTGGACGAAATCAAAGCCGCGTTGTCTGTAAAACGTCGTACCCTCTATTCCGACTTCTTTGCGCAACGCATCAAGTCTTTTAGCATCTAACCCCTCGGCATTGTTTTTTTCGTCAAGAAAATCATAGAGTTCTTTGAGGTGGAGCGACGTTCTTTGAAGCCACGTCCCTAAATATATGCGTGTCTCTTTGTTCGCCGTTACATCTCTTTTTTTCATATTACCTAATCATATTATGGCAAGAGGGGGTTGGCAATCCTTCCGGGGATGTCTCATGAGATTCCAAAGATCTTTTCTCTGCGGGGCAGGTGGGTTAAGTACTGAACCTGTGAGGCGGCATAAGGATTGTTTGGAAAAGTTTCAGGGCTTAAGATGAGGCATATGAGCCACTAGTCGTTTTTAGCAAAATCGAATAATTTCTTGCATTCATCCTGCATAAACCTCTCGACAAGGTGTATTTTAGGATCACCTTTTTCAACGATGTCTTTTGAAGAAACATCAATTTGTCTCCAAGTAAACTTTTTATCTTCTAAGCCTTTTCCGAAATCCTGAGCATCTTCTTGTGAGGCGCCGAAGACGATGCCTTTCATTTTTGCCCATATTGCCGCAGAGGTACACATTGGGCATGGTTCTAGAGTCGTATATAACCAGCAACCGGGGAGATATCTGCTTTCATTTTTTAAACAAGCCGAGCGAATCGCGTTAACTTCGGCATGACATGTTGGGTCATTGTGTTCATGAAGGGTGGTATGTTCCGTTGCGATGATATCTCCATTACTGTCTACAACAACAGCGCCAAGAGCATATTGTCCAGACGAGGCAGAATTTTGGGCCTCTTTGATCGCTCCCAGCATAAATTTTTCTTGAGGATGTTTTTCCATATTTTTATTATAACTCAAAATGCCCCTTTAGGGCTCTTGAGTCTAGTCCGATACTAAATATTCTCTGCGGAAGTGGTGAGATTCGAACTCACGGTACCTTTCGATACGACAGTTTTCAAGACTGTTGCCTTAAACCGCTCGGCCACACTTCCGAGGAAGATAATACACTATTTGAAAGGTTTTTCAAGTGACCTGAGATCTCTTGGTGCACTTACGTTGTCTCCCCCTGGCAAGGGGCGATTTCCGTTCCGATCGGAAATCGGTCCGAGCGCAGTGAGTGTAGAGTGGCACGAGGCCCTGCGAGTGACGAGGGGGTACGGTAAGAAAGGGGAGGTGCCCGTAGGCCGGAGGGGTACGGTCTTGTGCTATACTCGCCCCATGAAATACCTGGGTATCGACTATGGCAGCAAACGGATCGGCGTGGCGATTTCCGACGAGTCGGGAGAATTCGCCTTTCCCAAGGAGATTGTTGCGAGCGGCGCAAAGGCTTTGGGCGAGATCGTGAACCTGGTCGTGAACGAGAACGTGGGCAAGATCGTCGTAGGAAACTCCCTCGACCAGTCGGGTGAGCGGAATTTCATCATGGAGGACATCGATGCCTTCGTCGAAGAATTGTACAAGCTGACAGGCGTGCCGGTTGCACTTGCTGACGAGCGGTTCTCATCAAGTGCCGTGAAGGCCTTCGACTGGAGAAAGCCGATTGCCGACAAGCGGGGAAGCCCGAAATCCCAGGACCCAATCGACGACCGGGCAGCGGCCATCATGTTGCAGAGGTATTTGGATAAGCAGGACTAACTCCTCCCCGCTTCGCGGAGCTCCTCTTGGTAAGAGGAGCGAGCCACACCTGGATTCTATTTTGAAATCTATTGGTCTCGCTTACGTTGTCCTCCCCTAGATAGGGGAGGTGCCGAGGCCCTGCGAGGCGGAGGGGTACGGTGAAACTGAGTGACGTCACTATGCTATACTTGGAGAATATGGAATACATCACCTACGACCAATTCAAGAAAATGGACATCCGCATCGGGACGATCCGCGAGATCGAACCTGTTGAAGGAACCGACAAGCTGCTTCGCTGTCAGATCGATTTTGGCATTAAGAAGTCGGCATTGGACGTTTTGCCGGAAACAGATTCCGTCCTGACCGAGGAAGAGCTTGCGAAGCTCGGCGGCCAGGAAGGCATCGTGGAAGACCGTGACATCCGCCAGATTATTTCAGGCATCAAGGAATATTATCCCGATTACGAATCACTCATCGGCAAGCAGGTGCTGTACGTCGTGAACCTCGAACCTCGCGAGATCAAGGGTTACGTGTCGCACGGCATGCTGATGGCCGTTGACGGCAGGGAAGGCCAGCCGGTGTTCCTGGTTCCTGATGAGCCGGTAGAACCGGGCAGCAAGGTGCGATAAAAGTCTCTAAATAAAAAGCCAGATCATACAGATCTGGTTTTTTATTGAGCCTTTTTATTCTGCTGGTACATGTTCCACAGTACGGGCAGAAATGAGATCACGACGACGAGCGCGATAATCGGAAGCAGGTAACGGTCGACGTTCGGAATGCTATTGCCGAGTCCATATCCCAGAAGGGTAAGGAGCAGCGTCCACAGGACTCCGCCGATCGCGTTCCACAGCAGGAACCTGCGGTATTCCATGAGCGATGCTCCCGCGACGATGGGTGCGAACGTCCTGACGATGGGGACAAACCGTGCCAGAAGAATCGTCTTCGATCCGTGTTTTTCGTAAAAGGCAGCGGATCGTTCAAGGTGTGCCTTCTTGAAAAAACGGGAATCGTTGCGCTTGAACAGGAATGGTCCTGCCTTTGCGCCGAAATAGTATCCGACGGAGTCACCGAGGATCGCGCCGGCAAGCACGACCAGAATAATGGGAACGATCAGAAAGTGCCCGCTGGCCGCAAGGATGCCCGCGGTAAACAACAAACTGTCGCCTGGAAGGAAAAATCCGAAGAACAGCCCAGATTCCGTGAACACCAGCAGGAACAGTCCGATGTAGCCGATCGCATTTACGAACGTAGGCAGGTCAAAGTGGTGAAACATAAGGTGAGTATAGCACAAGAGCTATGCTATACTTTTCGCATGAGTCTTTTCTCGCGTTTCAACAATTCAAAGCGATCGACCGCGTTTTCGATCGACAACGGAACTCTTCGTTACATATCAGTGATGCGTCAGAAAGAAGGTATCCAAGTTGTGGGTTACGGGTCCGATCCCATGGGAGCGCTGGTAATTAATTCAGACGATCAGATCATCGATGACGCGGCTTTTGTGTCGCGGCTTCGTGTGTTGGTTTCTAACGTGGAACTTGATCCGAAAAATCCGGAAATCAACGTCGTGATCCCCGATCAGCAGGCGGTGATGTTCCATACTCATATTTCCAAGGAGTCGTCGCGCGAGATGGGGGATGTTATCGTCGACCACATAAAGACCTACTGCGAGGCGAACAACCTCCTGCAATTCGCTGATTACATCTGCGAGTATGACATCATTCTCGAGACGTCATTCGGATACGATGTTCACGTGACCCTGGTTCCGAAGCGATATGTCGAGCACCTGGCGCGGTTGTTCAAGCAGGCTGGCATCGCAGTCCGGCACGTGGAGACGGCACATCATGCGGTGGCGCAAGCATGTTTAGGCATTCCGACGGGGACAGGAATCGTGTTGGTGTCATTCGGAACCCACAAAAGCACCGTTGCATTATTGAACGGTAACCACTTGGTATCTCAGGAAGTTGTTTCTGTCGGGGCGGAGCACCTATACGATGCAATCGTGCGGTTTCTGGGCGTTGATCACGCTTATGCGGAAAAGATCATCGCGCGCCACGGCATTTTGAAAACTCATCCTGACAACGGACTGCTGGGCGAATTGTATCTGGCCCTGGCGCCGATCTATCGCAGTGTCGATTCGCAATTGATCGCGATCGGGCGAGAGCCTTACAAGATGTACGGGCACCGATTCACGACGGACACGCTGGTCGTCTATGGTGAGGGACTCTTTGTCCGGGGTCTTGCCGCATTTTTGGGCGAGAAGACGAATCTTGAAATCCGCGAAATTGACGTCTGGGCAAGCCATGCCGACCAGCGTGCGCCGGTCTTGAACCTTCCAGCACATGAAACACTGACGTATGCGGAACCGCTATCGCTCGCACTTTTGTATCTTGATGTGAGGCGCTAGTCGACAAAGTTCCGTTTAAGCGTACCATAGAGTATATGAACAAAAACACCACGATCGGAATCCTCATACTAATCGTCATTGCGATCCTCGCCTACCTTGCATTCAGACCGCATCCGGCAACGGTTTCCGTAACGACGACCGCTACCATCCCGACAACGGGCGCTTCAGTTTCTGGAACGACGGCGCCCACGCCTATTTCCGTTGACGGCATGACCAAATACACTGATGCGTCGCTCGGGTTCTCATTCTGGTATCCTTCAAACTGGACGGTCATTCCTTCTCCGCAGAATCTGCCGTTTGGGGCACGGCTTCAGAGTGCAACCGTAGTAAAGAAGCTCGCCCTTCAGGCACCAGGAGAAAGTTCGCCGGACATCCTCATTCAGGAAGCCCGTTCGACGACCAGGACGATTACGGATACGGGTGGAGCGGGTCCCATCGGTCCAGTGACGTATTACTTTGATACGACGACGCATCTGTGGATGATGACGGCTTCCCCGGACGAAGGGGGCCAAACGACGGCGGCAAATATTTCAAACAACACGATGGGCGGGTTGCATGAATTCGCAGGAACGTCGCGATTCGGCACGCAGATCGTACCACTCAGTGCCGACAACTTCGTGGTAGTTCAAAACAGCGGGGGAGCGCAATCAAGCGCTTTGACGCAGACGATCGTCGCGCTTGATCCTGCGGTCGCAACTCCTGTTTCAAGTACAGAACAAATTCAAACAATTCAGAAAGAGCAAGAATGGTTGAGCGGAGGAAATCCCAACATGGCTAACTAACAAAATTTCCCGAAAGGGGATTTTTGGTTGGTGCCCCCGCCAGGAATCGAACCTAGATCAAGAGCTTAGAAGTCTCCTGTTCTATCCATTGAACTACGGGGGCAATGGTGACGAAGCCAGCGTAACACCTTTGCAATACCAAGTAAATATGCTACAGTACGCCCTGTAAATGCCCGCCTTCGCACAAGGCTTCGGCAGGACATGCGCGATTAGCTCAGTTGGTAGAGCAACTCGTTTACACCGAGAAGGTCGGGGGTTCGAGCCCCTCATCGCGCACACCTATGAAACCCATCGTCCTCTTTGAGACGCCGGATCTTTTGGTCATCAACAAGCCAAGCGGTTTGATTGTGCATGGTGACGGACGGCACGAGGAAGCAAGCGTCGTGGATTGGATCATGAAGAACTATCCCGAACTGAAGGATGTCGGCGAGGAAATGAAGATAGAGCACAAGGGCGAAACGATCGACATTGCGCGGTCGGGCATCGTTCATCGCATCGACCGCGATACCTCGGGCTGTTTGCTGATTGCCAAAAACCAGGAAGCGTTCGAGTTCCTGAAGGCGCAGTTCCAGGAGCACACGATTAAGAAGAAGTACGTCGCTATCGTTTACGGATGGCCGCGCGACGAAAGGGGAATTATCGACCAGCCGATCGGCCGTTCGTCGTCAAACATCCGCGCCTGGACGACAAAATCAGGATCACGGGGAACGCGCGACGCGGTGACTCGCTATACTGTTGCCAAAAAGTTTGAATACCAAGGCGAGAAGTATGCCGTCGTGGATTTATATCCGCAGACAGGTCGTACCCACCAATTGCGCGTACACATGTCGCACTTGGGCCATCCGATCGTAGGCGATCCTATTTACGCCGGAAAGCGCGTCCCTACCATTCCGATCAAGCGAACCGCCCTGCACGCAGAACGAATCACGTTCAAGATGCTGGACGGGAAGGAAAAGGAGGTCATCGCCCCGCCGCCGGATGACATGAAGGACTTGATTAAGTAAGCCTTTTATGTTAAGGTACGCAGGTTATCAAATAACATCCTTGAGCCAAGGGCACATCTTCGCGATTACCTTCGGAGTCAGGAAACCTAATTATGGCTACTAATGTTACACAATTCATCCCCAAGGATGTCGCAAACCGAAAGGATTTGGACCTCCGAACGGGAGACACCGTCCGAGTATCCTTGAAGATCGAGGAAAAGGGCAAGACCCGCATCCAGCTTTTCGAGGGGCTCCTCATCGCGCGAAAGCACGGGACGGAATCAGGAGGAACCTTCACGGTCCGAAAGATCTCGCACGGCGTCGGCGTCGAACGAATCTTCCCTCTGTACAGCCCGTCAATCGACAAGATCGAAGTGATCCGACGAACGCGCGTACGACGATCGAAGCTCTACTTCATCCGAGAGAAGGTGACCCGAGACATCCGTCGCAAGATGCGAAACTTCATCGGATTCTTCTCCTCAACCGTCGACCTGGCAAAGCCGGAAGACATGATGGAGGAGGTCGTTACCGAAGACGTTTCAGCGGAATAGCAAAATCCCCGAAAGGGGTTTTGTTTTATCTCACCGCACTCCACCGGCCTACGGCCACCTCCTCTTGGAAAGAGGAGGACCACGTAAGTGATTAAGGAGATTTCAAGAGAGGCTCTAGATTAGGATGCTCCCCTTTATAAGGGGAGCTGGATCCTGCGAAGCAGGAGACTGAGGGGTTGGTTGCCAAACGACGATTTTTTTGTATACTGTCGGGGCATGCACGGGTGGCGAAATTGGTAGACGCACTACCTTGAG
>CAIXMG010000011.1 GCA_903920485.1 uncultured bacterium | reverse complement strand
CGGGAATGAACGCCATCGGTCCCGGTCGGTACAGCGACGCCATCGCGATCAGGTCTTCCAGGTTGCTGGGCTGCAATTCCTTGAGCCACTTCTGCATCCCAGGCGAGGCGAACTGGAACACGCCCATAGTCTCGCCTCGGCCGAACAGCTCGTAGGTTTTTTTATCATCAAGTCCAACGGCTTCGATGTCCAAATCGATGCCGCGAATTTTTTTAATGCGGTCAATGGCCTCGGCAAGGATGGACAGGTTTCGCAGTCCCAGAAAGTCGAACTTCGGCAGGTTGATGATGCCCTCGCGTCCGCCGGTATACATGTCGTACTGGGTGATGACCTTTCCCTCGGTCTTTCCCTCGGCTTTCGGGTCAAACTGCAGCGGTGAGAAGTCGTCGACACGGCCGGTCGGCGAAATGACCACACCGGCGGCATGGACAGAAATGTGGCGGACATTGCCCTCGATCTTCTTCGCAAGGTTGATGATTTCTGCGGTGGCCCGGTCGTTGTCGTACTGTTCCTTGAGTTCCGGAACCATCTCCATGGCACGGTCGATGGTCATCGGGAATCCTTGCGACCCCATGGGAATGATTTTTGAAATCTGGTCGCCGGTCGCGTAGGGATATCCCAAGGCGCGCGCGATGTCGCGCACGGCTCCACGGGCAGCCATGGTTCCGAACGTTCCGATCTGAGCGACAGCCGCGTCCCCGTACTTGCCGCGAGCATAATCAATAATCTCGTCGCGGCGATCATCGGCAAAGTCCATGTCGATGTCCGGCAGCGACGGTCGGTCAGGGTTGAGGAATCGCTCAAAGAGCAATCCATATTTCAAGGGGTTGATGTTCGAGATTCCGGCAAGGTAGGCCACCATCGATCCGGCAGCCGATCCACGCGTCTGTCCGAAGATGCCCAATTCTTTTCCGGCACGGAAGAAGTCGGCGACGCAGAGGAAATACGAAGGATATCCCTTGTCGCTGATGACCTTCAGTTCGTACTCGACGCGCTCCATTACTTCGGGCGTCTTCTCGACACCAAGGCGTTCAAATCCGGAAAAGGTAAGTTCACGGAGTTCGCTGTCGAACGTCGTTCCTTCGGGGATCGGAAAGGTGGGGAAGAACCATGACTTGGTATCGATCTCAATATCGACAAGGTCCGCGACGAGCGACGTGTTGTTGATCGCTTCCGGTGTTTCGTTGAAAATTTCGCAAGCGCGCTTCTGGTCGATGAACGAATAGTCGCCGTTCATCTTGAATCCGGCGTTGTTGGTGTTGATCTTCAGAAGCGTGTCGTGGGCCAGCACGTCGTCAGTACATAAGTAGTGTGAGTCCCACGTTCCCACGATCGGTCGTCCCAGTTCCTCGGCAATCTTTTTGATTTCGGGAACCAATGCTGCATACCACTCGACTTCGGGATGGTTCATAAGTTCGATGAAGACATGCTCCTTGCCGAAGCATTCGAAATAGAACTGAATGAGTTCGCGGGCCTCGCGGTTCTTATGTTCGCGAAGCAAGGTAATGAATTCCGATCCAGGGCAACCCGACAGACAGATGATGCCATCGCCGTATTCACGCAGCAGGTCCTTGTCCATGCGCGGCTTGTAATAGAAGCCTTCCAGGTTCGATTTCGAAACCATCTTCATCAAGTGTTTGTAGCCTTGCAAATTGCGCGCGATCAGGGTCAGGTGAAATCGCTTATTATCAAGTTGAGGGTCGCGATCAAATCGGGTGCGGTTGGCGATATAGGCTTCTACGCCGATCAGTGGCTTGATGCCGGCATCCTTGCAGGCATTGTAGAATTCGATGGCGCCGTACATGGCGCCATGGTCGGTGAGGGCAAGGGATGTCATGCCGAATTCCTTGGCCTTTTTGACCAAGTCTTCGACCTTGGAAAGGCCGTCCAGCAGGGAATAGTGCGAATGGACGTGCAGGTGGACGAATTTGTCATGAGGGGTGCACATAAGTCCGATGATTATAGCAGAGAGGGGAGTAGTTGACGAAATGAAAAGAAGATGCTAAGATATGCCTCTTTCGTCACCAGCAAAAAACAGTTCTTAAAAAATGAAAAGCTTGTTAACCCTTAAGATCCTCGTGATCTTCGTTGTCGTAGTAACCATCTTTGTGTACGTGTGCTGTCTTGGTTTTCGGGAAGCCGGAAAACTTGTGATCAGGATCGTGTATTTCAAAACTCTTAGCCTTATAGAAAAGGCACCCCTTCTGCGAAGAAGGGTTTTTTTGTTTGCTCGCTTTTTTATAGGAGGAATGGGGCGGGTTCCCCCTCTTTCAGAGGGGGTTAGGGGGTGT
>CAIXMG010000010.1 GCA_903920485.1 uncultured bacterium | reverse complement strand
CAAGGTAAGAAAAGGGATGCAAAAGATTTACGATGCAGGAATTGAAAGTGAGTAATCAAAAATCCCTCGCATAGCGAGGGATTTTTGATCGTGCCTGCTTCAGAGGCTTAGGGAGCTCCATGGCCGAACAAAGCTTTCGCTTATCAGACACATAATCAGCTTAGCAAGAATAAAAGTTCAGTCAAATAATGTAATCCAATTTCTTTATCTTTCCTTTATTCCTCCTCCCGCTCAGGTTTCGCAATCTCAAGCACTTCGATTTCGATCTGCGATCCCGTGATGCGCATGACATCCTTGTCGATCTTGCGCAGTTCCTTGTTGGACGCGTTGAAGTGGTTGATGGTCGTTCCGAGTGCGTTGCCAAGTTTGCCGTGGTATTCCTCGTAAGTCTTGAGGTGCTTGCCCAACTCGTCGACGCGCTTGATGATGTCCTTGGCTGTTTCCTCGATCTGCATCGCCTTAAGACCTTGCAGTACCGTTTGCAAGTATGCCAAGAATGACGTAGGGGAGACGATGATGACATGATATTTCGATGCCGCGCGCTGGATGAGGTTCTCGTCCTCTCCTGCAAGTCCGCCGACCTTGTTCGTAAGCAAATCATAATAGATCGCCTCGTGGGGGATGAACATGAAGGCAAAGTCGAGGGTGTTTTCCGTAGGACGAATGTATTTCGAGGTTTCGGCAATTCGGTTCTTCAAGTCGTTCACGAACGTCTTTTCAAGTCGATCCTTCTCGACAGGGTCCTGCATCTCGACCATTTTGTTGTAATTTTCAAGTGAAAACTTTGAGTCGATGGGAATGATCTTGTCTTTTACGAACACGACGGAATCCACGATCTCGCCGTTGCTGAACATGTACTGCATCTGGAAGGAATTGGGTGGCAAGACGTTCTTGAGAAGCGTTTCCAGATAATATTCTCCCAGGATGCCTCGCTGCTTCGGATTCTTGAGAATGTCCTGCAAGGACTGCAGCTGGTCCGCAAACGACATGACCTGCTTGCCGGTCTCCTTGACTTCGGTCAGCTCGCGCGTAATCTCACGAATCAGCTTCTGCGATTCCGAGAACTGCGTTTCGAGGGACTTCTGGACGACGTCAGACGACCGGTTCATCTTGGCATCGACCGTTTCGGACATCTTATGCATGCGGTCATCAACCGTACGCGACACTTCATTTAATTGCTGGAGGATCAGCTTTAGCCCGGTGTCGTCCTGTTTTACCTCAGGCGCTTTGTTTTCCTTGAAAAAGGCCACATAGGCGAGGAAGAGAAGGACGAGTGCGAGAAGGATAATGATGAGAATTTGCATAGTATAATTATAACTTTAATATAAAAATACCCAAACGCCAGACATGAATATCTTCTAGAAAATCATCTTAAAAAAGTCCTCTTGCTTACGGGTCTTCAGGATTTATCTCTCGGATAGTTCATTTCCCCAATAGTTGAGAGTCCGTTTTGGCCAAATGCTTTGGTCTGGATAAGATATGTTTTAGAAAGCTGTTAGTCCGCGACCCGCTATCATTTATGGTATAGCTGCGGTGCTTAACAGGCGATTCATGTCTGAAATTTGGATATTTCTCTGATAGTTTACTATCAAGGATTAGGTAGCGCAAGAGATTT
>CAIXMG010000009.1 GCA_903920485.1 uncultured bacterium | reverse complement strand
GTTACTGCCTTAAGTGCCGGGATCGGTGGTGGCCGGGCTTATGTATGCATGGATCCGAAGGCGACTAATTACGATACCTATCCAAGTCCCGGAAATACTGCCTGTGAATATAGAACAACTTCTCAAGCGTCTTCATCACCAGCTTCAGAAGCAACCCCGTCAGCAGTAGCCCCCATGTTCCAATTCTTGAAGAATTTGAAACAGGGGGAACGATCGGCAGATGTCATGAAACTTCAGCAATTCTTAAATGACAACGAAGACCCCGTGGCACTTACAGGACCAGGATCAAAAGGTCACGAGATCACGTACTTCGGAGGCAAGACTCAACAAGCGCTCATCAAATACCAGAGAGCTCATGCCATTCCAGGCACGGGATTCTTTGGGCCGACGACGAGGGGATATGTGAACGGTCGGTTGAATATGTAGTGTGCGCATGGGGTAAACACCTTCTTCTAATCTGCTATACTATGGGCCATGAAGAAAAAAGTCCTCGTTATCATCCCTGATCGGTTCGTGAAGGCCTCCGGTGGCATGGGAGAAAATTCAGCACCGCTGTTCGAGAAGCTTTCCGAAACATATGACTTTTACGTGGCTGGATTTCCGCTTGCGGGAACCGAAGTCCCGAAATTTGTCACCGAATACCACGAGGTCGGTGCGCCGTTTACCCAGGTGACGTTCGGGCCCCTGAATACGATGATCGCACAGTCCAGTTACCTGGCGGCGGCCGTTTCGTTTCCCAAGCCGGACTTGATCTATGCTTTTGACTGGTCCATCTACCTGGCTGCCACGTATGCCGCTGACCTGTTCAAGGTTCCCATGATTGCACGCATGTGTTTGTCACCGATCCTCCTTTCCGAGCAGGGCTATTCGTTCGGGCTCGACGTGAAGGATCCCGTTCAGAAAAGCATGCACAACGCATTCTGCGAAATGGAAATTCGCGGGCTGAAACGCGCGGACAGGATCGTGCACGTTTCGCGGGGATATGCGAGACAGTACGAGCACGTGGCACCGACGTTTCCGACGAAAGCCAGGTTCGTGATCAACGGGATCGACTTGGACAAGTGGCAAGACAAGAACGTCGAACCCTTCGTCTTTCCGGGAAATAATAAAATAAAGATGGTGTTCCTCGGACGGCTTGCGGAAATGAAGGGAATTATTCCGCTTTGCCAGGCGCGAGTTCCGGAGGGTGTTGATCTGATTTTTGTGGGCGACAAAACGAAGGCCGATCGGGTCTGCATGAACGCGATCAACGACAAGGTTGCGAAGGGGAAGAACGTCTTCTTCATCGGGGCTCTGTATGGCCAGGACAAGATCAGGGCACTTCGCTCTGCCGACGCGCTGTTGGTGACCTCGTATCACGAGCCGTTCGGAGGGGTTGGGCTCGAAGGCTTGGCTGCCGGTTGCATTGTCATATCCTCGCGCGCAGGCGGACTCTCCGATTACTTGAATGACGAGACAAGTGTCTATTGCGGCATGAGACCTGACACCATGGAAGCCGCGTATGCAACATTCCTTTCGATGACCGACGGGGAGAAAAGCGGCATGAGACAAGCAGGGTTTGCCATGTGCAAAAAACTTACGACGGACTCGGCGGCAGAGCAGCTGGGGGACGTATTTGCGGAGCTGCTCTCGTAGCGAAGGAGCTTATCCCCACACCGCACCTCGCTTTGTCGGGAGTACTCCGATACAATAGGTTGCATATGACAACGCACTACGTGGACCGAAAAATGGTCAAGGTTATTTTATTACTTGCCGTTCCACTTTTTGCCTTCATGCTGAGCACGCAGCGCGCATCAGCCGATACCTATTCATGGTCGCAGCTTTCGGGGTCGCCAAACACCCACTGGATTGGGATAGCCTCCTCGACCGACGGGCAGTACCTGGCGGGGGTCAGCGTTCAGATTTCAGGATACATCTTTACCTCGAACGATCACGGTGCAACCTGGAACCAGATTCCTGCTCCGTCGATCGCTGGTGACAGTTCGTGGTCATCCATTGCCGAGTCTCCGGACGGGCAGACGATCATGCTTGGCGAAAGTAACGGTTATTTGTGGGGTTCGTCGGACCGTGGTGCCGATTGGAGGATCAACGGGGGAAGTGCGCCGAGTGCGGACTGGACATCGGTCACCCTGGGAGGAACCAGCGGATACTATGCAGCCGCCATTGATGCGACCAATCATACTGTTTGGACGGCGCAAGAAACAGGCGAGGGCATTTGGAGTTGGATCGAGTCGAATCCCGATAGTGAGAACTGGGTTTCCGTTGCCTATTCTCCCGATGCTACCTCACTCATTGCAGGCAGTACGGCGACGTCGGGCGGTTATTTGGCGGTTTCGACAAATCAGGCAGGTTCCTGGTCGGCGGGTCTTGGCGGTGTCGCCAACGATTGGAACGCCGTTGCGGCAGGCAACAGTGGAAAGTTGGTCGCGGCCGGCGGTTACAACAATATTTATACCTCGACCGACAGCGGTTCTACCTGGCAAAGTACCGGAGAAAGCGGCAGCGGTGTCACCGGCATCTCAGAATCTGCGGATGGCAGCGTGATTGCCGCGGCTCCTGCGGGCGGAGGGTACATCCATGTTTCAAGTAATGGTGGGACGAGCTGGACGGACGAATCGGTTCCCAGTTATGCCAACTGGGACGGCATCACCGTTTCCGGGGACGGTTCCCAAGTCATTGCGGCTGCAGGGTATCAAAACCTGTGGATCAACAGCGGTGGTGCGACCGCACCAAGCGCTCCGACGGACATCTCTTTGGTGACGGCTGACGGATATTTGAACGGGACGCTTACCTGGAGTGCTCCGGCTTCCACGGGTGGCGAGACAGTCAACGATTATCTGGTCGAGGTGAAGAAGCACGGTGATACTTGGAACAACTATTTCTTCTATGATGATGTTCCTGCGACGAATCCTCTGACTGATTCGATTAATTTTCCCGCGTACGGCGACTATGATGTTCGAGTGCTTGCCCGAAACAATGCGGGATCCAGCGATTACGGAACCGCAACCTATTCAACGGTTGCCGCGGTGGTGCAAGACATCTCCTCCTGTGAACAGTTCGATGCGATTGCAGCGGATCCAAGCTCTGGATATGCGGATACGTACGACATTGCCGGAAGTTTCAGCTGCGAGGGACTCGATTTTCAACCGATCCATTGGGGTGAGGCGTTTTCAGGAACGTTGAACGGACAAGGCAACACCATAAGCGACATTACCATCAATCAGCCGGAAACGACGGACGTCGGACCTTTTGGATATGCAAACGGCGGAACGATCGAAAACGTGACCCTTACGAACGAATCCGTAGTGGGTCAGAATGATGTCGGTGGAATTGCAGGTGAAATCGATAACGAAGACCTTTCCAGTGTCACGGTGGACGGAGCCCTGTCCGATACAGGGTCAACGACCGGTGGCATCGGAGGGGCCATGGACTATTACGATGGTCACAACCACACGGTCTCGGGGATAACCACTGACGTCGCAATTACCGGGACGTCGCAGAGTTACGGCGGATTTGCCGGTTGGTTTGAAGAGAATGGTCCCGACAGTACGGTCATGATCATTAATGCGAATACGTCCGGGTCTATCACTCCGGCAGAGGGACAGACAAGCGATTACAGCTTTGGCGGATTGATCGGCGACTTGGAAATGGATGGCAGCAACAACAGCGACGACGCTGGGGGTATTTCACTTACCATTACGGATACGCTTTCGACGATGAACATGAACGGCCCCAGCTATAACACTGGGGGGATTATTGGATATACGGCAAGTGCCGGTGATGGCGGGCCTACGTCATTGAACATCAACAACACGACTTCTCGGGGAACGATCAACGGAAATTCCGCATTAGGAGGACTGGTCGGATATATCCAAGAATACGACGACGGATCAAATACGGACGTGACACTTGCAAATGATTCGGACACGGGCGACGTCATTTCGACCAGTGGCTATGGCGATGCAGGAGGGCTGGTTGGATATGCCAACATCCAGAACAGCAATGCGATTGAGATGGGCCTTACCATTTCAAACAGCTTTGCGACGGGAAATGTCTCGGGCGACTATGGTGTCGGAGGGCTCTTGGGTGGAACGGAAAGCGAAGGTCCGGGAATTAGTCTGGGGAATGCCGGATCGACAGGCGGCCTAACCATGCAAGACGATTATGCGACGGGGAACGTGACTGGCAATGGGGCCGATAATATTGCAATAGGAGGGTTGATCGGGTTCTTGCTTACCGGGTCAAGTAGCGAATCGCAACCCTATGCGGGCCTTATTTCAAAAAGTTACGCCAGCGGAAATGTTTCGGGAACGGGCGCAGTAGGAGGGCTGATCGGCGATTCTGAAGGAGATAATTCCGTAACGGATGTCTTTGCAAGTGGAAACATTACCGGAAACAACAGTGTCGGAGGGTTGGTTGGGTCTATGGACAGCTGGTCGCATGAAAATCTTCTGTCTCGTGGATACGCAGCGGGAACGGTTTCCACAACGGGTGACAGTCCTGATTCGATCGGCGGACTGGTGGGTGCGGTCAATACGAATGACGGTAGCATTTCCAGCGTAGGTGACTTGTTCGTGGCACAGTCCCTGTCTGGATCGTCGGTGTCGGGCACCAACATAGGATCGGTAATCGGCCAGGTTTCGGGAATGGTACCGACGGATTTGTGGTACGTTACCCCGAGCAGTGCTCCATGTATCAGTAATGAGGACGCAAGCGGGTACTGTACTCCTGAGACCGATACCGGATTCTTTAAAAATTCAACAACGAACGGACCGCTTTCCTCGTGGGACTTTGCAAGTGCTCCCGTCTGGGATGCGAACGCAAGCTGGTATCCGACGTTCCACGGGTTGTCGTTTGCCTTCCCAACAGAACCGACACCTCCTACTCCTCCCGCACCGGTCGTTTCGGTGGGGCCTGGCGTCGGTGGTGGTCGAGGTGCTCCTTGGGAAATCATTCCACCGGTGAGCCAGACGGCGACAGTGCCTGGAATGGTTGCGGTTGTTCCGTCTGCCGCGATCACGATTCCGTCTTTCCAGAAAACGCTCCGACTTGGCACTCATTCGTCCGATGTTGTTAACCTCCAGAAATTCTTGAATGCGCAGGGGTATGCGATCGCGCTGTTAGGGGCAGGGTCGCCGACTCATGAGACCAGCAGTTTCGGATCACTTACCAAACAGGCACTCATGCGATTCCAGAAGGCGCACGGCTTGACTCCTGACGGCGTCTTCGGGCCAAAATCAAGGGCGGTCGCGAACGCGCTGCTTGCCAATGCAAAGTAACATGAATTTTGTAAGCCTTAAAAGACGGGCAAAGAAACTGCTGTTTTTGACGATGTCCGTCGCGGTATTTCTTGTCGGCTTCATGATGGTTGCCTCCGGTCATGCGGAGGCTTCTTCCGGTTTCATCACGACGTGGACTGTGACTGCGGGTGAGACGATTACCATCCCGACAAATCCAGGTTACACCTACGACTACGGTGTCGACTGGGGAGATTCAAGTTCCGATACCGCACAGACGGGGGACGACAGTCATACCTATGTAAGTTCCGGCAGCTACACCGTCACGATCACGGGGACGTTCCCGGCAATCTATTTCAACAATGCAGCCGATGCTCCCGCCTTGACCGACATAGACCAGTGGGGAACGAATTCCTGGCAGTCGATGAACGAGGCCTTTGCAGGATGCACCGGGTTGACGACCTTTTCCGCGACCGATGTTCCGGATCTTTCGGATGTGACGGATATGTCCGGCATGTTTGCAAATGCTACCAATTTCAATTCTGACATCAGTGGATGGGACGTATCAAACGTGATCTACATGAGTGATATGTTTTATGGTGATACCGTCTTTGATCAAAATATCAGTTCTTGGAACGTGGGGAATGCCACCGAGATGGCCTACATGTTCTTTGGCGATTCTTCCTTCAATCAGGATCTCAGTTCCTGGAATGTGGGAAATGTGACCGAGATGAGCGGGATGTTCGCCGGGGCAAGCAATTTTAATAATGGCGATGCCGGAAATGACAGCAGCCATCCCTTGATGTGGGGTTCCGAAACCTCAAACGTAACGGACATGGGCAGCATGTTCGGATGGGACTATGTATTCAACCAGGACATCAGCAATTGGGACGTTTCGAATGTCACGAATACGCGTTACATGTTCTATGATGGCGATTTCAACCAAAACATCGACAATTGGGATGTTTCGAACATAACCGACATGAGCTACATGTTCGGCGTCGATGTGGATTTTGACCAACCGCTTAACTCGTGGAACGTTTCGAATGTCACGAACATGGACGGCGTGTTCCAAGACGACTTTGCTTTTGATCAGCCGTTGAATGCGTGGAACGTTTCGGCGGTGACAAGCATGAACGGAATGTTCGGCGGTGCGACGTCGTTTAACCAGCCGCTTGATTCTTGGAACACTGAGAATCTTACCGACATGGGTTCGATGTTCCAGAATGCGACCTCCTTTGACCAAGATATCAGCGGTTTGGATGTGGGTAATGTCACGAACATGAACGAGGTGTTCTACGGCGCTACTTCCTTCGATCAGAATCTCGGTGCTTGGGATATCAAGGATGTTACCAACATGGGCAATATGTTTGGTTACGACACCCTTTCCACTACGAATTACGAGGCAATACTTATTGCGTGGTCGCAGGAATCCGTGCAGTCGAATGTCACGTTCAGCGCAGGCAGCAGCACCTATTGTTCCTCGGGTGCGGTTGCGGGAAGAAGTATTCTTACAAGTTCTCCGGACAGCTGGACTATTACCGACGGAGGGCAAAATTGTGGAAACAGCGAAAGCTTCGTCACCACGTGGGATACGGCGAATCCTGGCATCGACGGCAACAATCAAATCACGATCCCGAC
>CAIXMG010000008.1 GCA_903920485.1 uncultured bacterium | reverse complement strand
CCTTATGAGATCTGGAATCGTGCCCGAACTATTCGGGTTACGAGAAATAAGATAAAGTCTCTCAAACATGTTCAAGTAGTCGGCATTGCGGGATCATACGGAAAAACCTCCGTAAAGGATGTCTTGTTCTACTTGCTGAAAGATGATTACAAGGTTTTAAAAACACCTCTAAGCTACAATACTATCTTCGGCATCGCTCAGGTTGTGGATCTGGAACTGGATGATTCTTACGACTATTTTCTGTGTGAATTGGGTGAATTCCAAAAGGGAGACATCGCCGAAATGTGTGAAATGGTATTCCCCAAATACGGGATTCTTACCGGTATCAACGACCAGCACTTAGAGCGGTTCAAGAATATCAAAAATACGATTGCGACCATTTTTGAGCTTGCAGACTTCTTGAAACTGCAACAGCAACAAACAATCGTGAACGGCCTGAATCACTATATTTCTGAAGATGTTCAGAGGAGGGGTGCCCAAGATTTTATTTCGTATAGTACGGAAGACAGCGAGCTTTTGGTAAGCGATGTTAAGTTTTCTGACAAAGGAACCTCTTTTGCTTTGAAATACAAGGGAAAAATCTATCCGATAGAAACTCCGCTTCTGGGATATGCTCACCTGAATAATATCCTAGGAGCAACTACGCTTGCGGTTCAGCTCGGCGCATCTCTTGATAAACTGACGAAACGCATGGAAACGTTGCCCAATGTCCCGCATCGATTTGACCAAAAATCTTTACCGAACAATCTTTTGTTGGTAGATAATTCCTACAGCAGTAATTCCGATAGTTTCAAAGAATCTCTTAAAATCCTGAAGGGTCTTCTGAGAAAGAATAAAATATTGGTCACGCCTGGAATGGTTGAGTTGGGCGACTCAAGTGATTCAATTCATCAGGATCTTGGGAAAATGGCGAATGGTGTCTGTTCCTATGTAGTCTTGGTTGGCAAGAGTGATCGAACAAAAGCCCTGGCTTCTGGCATTGATCAGGATAAGGTGGTCTTGATGGATGACATTCGGAATCTTTGGCAGACAGTTGAAAAAATGGGAATTCAGTCAAACGAAACAGTCGTTCTCCTTGAGAACGACTTGCCCGACAACTATTAGAGATTCTTGAAAATTTGGGATGTGAACTTTCGGTTGTGACGCTTTCGGTATTCGTCTTTCTTGAAAGCCAGATCAATCATTTTTGACGCCAGTTTGTCGAAGGAAAGGCTGGTCTTTTCCCACAAATAGAACGCAAGGCTGCCGGGGATCGTATTTACTTCAACGAGTACGTACTCCTCGGTCTTTTTGTTTACCAAGAAGTCGATGCGGACGACGCCTGCGCAATTCAACAGTCGGAATGCTTTTTCCCCGTCACGCTTTAGATTGGCATGGAGAGCGGGTGATATTTCTGCGGGAATTTTCCGATTCGTCGAAGCCATTCCTTTCGATCCAGTCACTCTTTTCTTTGACTTTGAGCCTTTCAAGTACTTGTTTTCAAAATCAAGGAATTCGTTGTCCGAATAAACTTCCTCGGCTACCGATATTTCAACCTGATCATTCCAAAGCCCGAGAAACGAAATATTAATTTCAGTATCTTTTTCAAACTCTTGCTCAATGAGTACCTTTGCGTCGAAAGCAAAGGCGACTTCCAGCCCCCGGATAAGTTTTTCTCGGTTCTGTGCCCGATTTACGCCGATGCTCGATCCACCATTGGAAGGCTTAATGAATAATGGGTATGAAATTGCCTGTTCGATAGTGCCGGCAGTCTTATCCTGATTATTCGTAAAATCTTTCTCGTAAACAACGTGGTATTTTGCAGACGGGATATCTGCCTGTTCCAGTATTTTTTTCATCGAAACCTTGTCCATGCAGAGGCTCGCTCCCAAAACATCTGACGAGGTATAAGGCAGTCCGAGCGTTTCGCAGTATCCCTGAAATGTTCCCCCTTCGCCATACGCGCCATGGAATGCGAGAAGCGCACAGTCGATCTGGATTTTCTTTTGCCCGAAAAATGACTTGGAAACCATAACAACGTCACTTTGTTTTTGGAATGACACGGGCGTACATGAAGCCAAAAGGCTTTCCATGTTCTTGTACTGGGCGGTATCAGTCAGTTTTTCACCCGTGTAAAATTGACCGTCTTGGCTTACAAAGACTGGGACGGTATTGAATTCTTCTTTGTTTAGGGCATGAAAGGCTTGTACTCCAGTCAAAACGGATATTTCATGTTCAGGCGAGGTTCCACCAAAGAATACGGCAATAGTCTTTTTCATAAGCCTAGCTTACCACTATTGGAGACAAGCTGTTTTAAAATATATATGCTATACCCCGAAAAAAATGTGATCGTCAATGGTTCATGGGAACTCATGTTAAGTATTTTGTCAAAATTCCTTTTGCATGGCGTTGTGCTATAGTGGCGCCATCCATGGCATTCTTCTCGAAAAAATTGGGTATTGACCTGGGGACGGCAAACGTCCTGGTTTACGTTCCCGGAAAGGGAATTGTCATCAACGAGCCTTCGGTGGTCGCTATTTCCGAGTACGACAACCAAATTCTGGCGATTGGGTCCGAGGCTCGAGCCATGCTTGGG
>CAIXMG010000007.1 GCA_903920485.1 uncultured bacterium | reverse complement strand
TCCATATCGTCTGGTTCGCCATGTGGATCGGATTCAAGGTCGAACCGTTTCCGTATGGACTGTTGACCATGATCGTGTCGCTCGAGGCGATTCTCATCTCGACGTTCATCATGATCTCGCAGAACCGGCAGGCCGACCGCGAGCGTGCACAGGCAAAAGCCGAATACGACGAGGCCATCGCGTCCAAGCACGAGCTCGAGGAGCGCCAGCGGCGCCTTATTCATGCCGAGGACGACAAGCTGAACCGCATCATCGCGATGCTCGAGGAACACACCCGGCACCCCCAGCATGGACCATCCGCTTAACCAGTACCATTACGACCTTCCTGACAAATTGATTGGCAGGGAACCGGCGAACCCCCGCGACAGCGCGAGGCTATTTGTGTACGACACGCGAAACGATATCGTCACATTCGATACATTCAAAAATCTTGCCAAGCATCTGCCGTCGCCCGCACTGATGATCCTTAACGATACGGGCGTCATTCCAGCACGAGTGGAATTTACCAAAGATACCGGTGGGAAAGTCGAAGGGTTAGTCCTGGTAAACGAAGGAACTGATGCGGATGGAAATATTGCGGTCATTGCAACCAAGCAGCTCATCGTGGGCAGAACAATTTCTATCACGGAACATTCGTTTACGGTAATGCGACAAGATGGTCAAAAATTCTTTCTGAAGCCTGATTTTGAGATCTCACTTCTACCGAGTATTTTGGAAAAGTACGGAACCACTCCTACACCGCCATACTTAGGAACACTCGCCATGAGCGAGCACGATGTCCGCGAACGATACCAGACCGTGTTTGCCCAGGAACAGAAATCGGTTGCCGCACCGACCGCCTCGCTTCATTTTACCGAAACCGTATTCAGGTCGCTCGAAGAAAAGGGGATCGAGACGGCGCACGTGACCCTTGATGTCGGACTGGGAACGTTCGCCACCGTCAAAGCCGAGAATATCGAGGGGAAGTTTTTGCACACGGAACACCTCAAAATCTCAAGATCAAGTTTTGAAACCATCCAGAATGCGAAGCATTCCCAAGTTCCCGTCATCGCGGTCGGTACGACGGCCACGCGCACCCTCGAGTCCCAAGTGGCGAAACTTTTGAATGAGAAGCCTGAAACCATTTCAACCTCGACCAATATCTTCATCATGCCCGGCTATGACTTCAAGATCGTAGATCATCTAATCACGAACTTTCATGTTTCCGAATCAAGCCTGATGGCGCTCGTCGATGCGTTCCTGCAGCACAAAAAGGCCAAGAAGAATATCCTTGACCTGTATGCCATTGCCATCGAGCAAAAATTCAAATTCTATTCGTTTGGCGATTCGATGCTCATCTTGTAAAATAAGACCATGAAAACCTTTGCCGAAAAAGTAAAAGAGGTCGTGAAAAAGATTCCAAAAGGAAAAGTCTTGACCTACGCCCAAGTCGCCGCAAAAGCCGGAAGCTCGAACGCATCACGCGCCGTCGGCAGCCTGATGGCCAAGAACTTCGATCCCGCCATCCCATGCCACCGCGTCATCCGAAGCGACGGAAAGATCGGCAACTACAACCGCGGAGGCAGCAAGGCCAAGGAAGCTCTGTTGCGAAAGGAAGGGGCGATCAAATAAAAGGTCCCTCGTTAACGAGGGACCTTTTATTAAGTTTTGCTCATCCGGAAGCTAGTGCTGGCTTTGCAAGCAAAATACATTGAATTCTGCTTCCTCAATAGTAAGTGGCACAGGATTCTTTTTGCTTATTTCTACAAAATGCTTGAGAAAAGATTCCGGGACGGGGGCCACGCCAATTGACTCGTCAGTGCCAAACAAAATCTTTTGATTCTCATCACTGACACTGAGATGAATAAATTCCCAAAGATCTGAGACCGTGGAACGATTTATAGGCAAACTCAGCTCGCCCTTTTTGAGACGCATCCAATTGTGAGTAGGAACGTCGATGCACCTTATAAGAGGCGATGCTTCCCTGGCGGTAGGCGTAAGTACGATATTAAGTGTTTTTTTCATATACTTTTTTCACATACTACTCCGGAGGAGAAGCATTGTCGATTTTACAAATCCGTCAAGTTGTGTTAATTTGAATCCATGTTAGGAACCCTCTCCATCGTCGCAACACCGATCGGCAACCTTGCCGACATGACCTTTCGTGCCGTTGAAACCCTGAAATCAGCGGACGTTATTTTGTGCGAGGATACGCGCACCACTGGAATCTTGCTAAAGCATTACGAAATTTCGAACAAGAACGCCGAAGGCAAGAGCAAACTGATGAGCTACCACAGCCACTCGAAACTTGCAAAAGTGGATGTCATCAAGGAACTGATTCGCAACGGCAAGAACCTCGCCTTGGTTTCGGATGCGGGAACACCTGCCATTTCGGATCCCGGCGTCGTACTGGTTGCAGAACTACGAAAAGAATTCGGCAATGATCTAAAAGTGATACCCATCCCGGGAGCAAGCGCTTTGGTGTCCGCCCTTTCCATATCTGGAATTCCGTCCCACGAATTCACCTGGCTCGGTTTCGTCCCGCACAAGAAGGGAAGGGAAACCTTCTTCAACGGCGTCGCCGCTACCGAGCACACCGTTATCTTCTACGAGGCTGTTCACCGATTCATGAAGACCCTCGAATCCTTAACTGAAACCGTTCCCGGCCGCCAAGTCTTTGTCGGACGCGAACTTACCAAGTTTTTTGAGGAATCCGTTTCCGGAACCGCAGAGGAGGTTCACGCATACTTCGTCGCTCACCCCGATCACGTCAAGGGCGAATTCGTTATCATCGTCGGGCCTGAAAAATAGGCACCTTGCAAGACTTACAAAAGAAAAGATATCTGCTATACTTGCCGCATATGAATTACGGCATCTGGATCATCATACTCGCGATTATCAACATCCTGACGGCCTTTTCAGGCCTGCCAACGGGCAGCAAAAAGCTCATCATCGTCCTCACCACGCTCATCCTCCTGGGAATGGGGCTCATGCTCAATGCCATCGAGCGTCGGCGGCGCCAGAAGATCGAGCAGCGCAAGCAGGTCGTTGAAACGATGATGAAGGAGGAGATCGAAGAAGTTGCGAAGGAGATCGCCCACGATGTCGAAGGCCATGTCGAAGAAGAAATCGAGCACATTACTCATCACGAACCACACACCCATGAGCACGCACGCCCCACACACGAATAGCGCTTACCAGAAGATGCTCCGTACCGTCGGAGTACTGGTTCTTGCGGTTGTCATTTTCGTCTTGGGAGCCTATGCCGGCACCAAGAAGTCCGTCGCCCAGATCATCGCGCCAGGACAGGTGGCAACGGACGCCTCGATCGCGGCAACTGCGCAGAACGAGGACCTTTCCGAATTTTGGTACGTCTGGAACCTCATGCAGACAAAATATCCGTTCGCAAGCCAGATCCCGGCCGACAAGGATCGCGTCTATGGTGCGATTTCAGGCATGGTCGCATCATATAAGGACCCGTACACCATCTTCTTCCCGCCGCAGCAATCACAGCTGTTCAGCGACGAAGTAAAGGGATCGTTCGGCGGCGTCGGACTTGAAGTCGGCATGAAGGACGGCTCGATCACCGTCATCGCTCCCACCAAAGGATCTCCCGCATCGATAGCCGGTATCAAGTCAGGCGATGTCATCGCCATGATCGACGGCAAAAAGACCGATTCGATGGACATTGATACGGCCATTTCCCTGATCCGAGGAAAAGTGGGAACCGTTGTCGACATCGGCATCGCACGTGCAGGAGCCGGTGAGATCAAACATTACCAGCTGACCCGAGCCGTCATTACGCCGCCCGTCATCGATACCAAGGTCGTCGGCGACACGTTCGTCATCAGCCTGTACACGTTCTCCGAAAATTCCGGCGACGAATTCAAGGACGCACTAAGCAAATTCCAGGCATCGGGCAAGCAGAAGTTGATCATCGACCTTCGGGACAACCCGGGTGGATACCTGGATGACGCGGTAGACATCGCCAGCTACTTCTTGCCATCAGGCACGACGATCGTCCGTGAGGATTCCGGTGGCAGCACGCCAGAAGTCGTCGATACTAGCAAGGGATTCACCCTCCTGTCCAAGGTTCCCAAGATGGCCGTTCTCATCAACGGTGGATCGGCTTCTGCATCTGAAATCCTTGCCGGGGCGCTTTCAGAAAACAAGGCAGCGACTTTGGTAGGAACGACATCGTTCGGCAAGGGGTCCGTACAGCAGGTCATCAACCTTCCCGACGGATCGTCGCTCAAGATTACCGTTGCCAAGTGGCTGACGCCGAACGGCATCTCGATTTCCGACAAGGGAATCAATCCTGACGTCGAAGTTGACACACCTCCGTCGGTTGATGCAAAAGGTACTGTTGTTGATCCCCAGCTGGATGCTGCCGTGAAGTTACTCGATAAGTAAAAAATGTTATGAAAGTCCTGTTCAAGAAAAATGTGAAGGGAATCGGGAAAATCGATGAAGTGAAGAATGTCGCCGATGGGTATGCCCTGAACTTCCTGATTCCAAGCGGCAGTGCCGTTCGTGCTACGGACGAACTGGTTACGGCCGTTGTTGCCAAGAAGGAAACCAACGCCGCAACAGAAGCGCAGAAGGAAGCAGCATCGAAAGATCTCGTGGCACAAGTGGGGAAGACCCATTCGGTCACGATCTCCGGCCATGCCCACGATGGCAAGGGAAAGCTCTACCAGGGCATCACGGCCCAGGAAATTGCCCACGCCATCCACGAGAAGCACGGCTTGTTCCTTACCAAGGACCTTATCCTCAACTATGACAAGCCGATCAAGGAAGTAGGGGAGCATGCTGTGACGATTGGGACCAAGAAGCACTCGATTCAGTACAAGGTGATCGTTGCATAAAAAATTATGAACTAAAAAACACCACTACGGTGTTTTTTAGTTAGACAACGTTGACTACCTTCTTCAGGGTCGTCGTGCCGTCAAACTTCGGCTTTCGCTTGGTTGAAAACTTCACCGTTCCCGCCTTGTCGGCAAAGAGGGTGTGGTCCTTTCCGACGCGGACATTGGTCCCGGCGAGGATTTTGGTCCCTCGCTGTCGAATGATGATCGAACCCGGCTGGGCGATCTGCCCGTCGTACAGCTTGGTTCCCAGGTATTGAGGATTTGAATCTCGGAGGTTACGCGCGGTTCCTCCGGCTTTTCTATGTGCCATAGTGTTCTAACTGGTATAATTAATTAAGTAAGTTGCCCCAGTATACAAGATATCGTTTTAAAAATCAAGGGGAGGGGAGATGTCGCCCCAAAAGGCAACCCCTTCGCATAAAATCACAAAATCGGATATACTTCACCTCATCCCGCAACGTCCATGGAAGAAACCAATGTCCGAAAAAGCGCCCTTCTTGCCATCCTCCTTGCTGCTGCTCTTGTGGCTTCCTTTCTGGTTAGCAGAAAGGAGGATCAGTCAGCGCAAACAGCTCCTGCCGTCACAAGCGCGACTACCACAGGAACGACAGAGGTGAAGGGCGCCTCAGCGACAGCTTCTGCCACAACGACGGTGCCGTTGTACACGGAAGCCGAAAGCCTCAACCATCTTGACCTGACGGCAGCCAACATCATCTGGTATACGAATTACTACCGCGTCCAGAACGGACGGCTTCCGTTGGTGTCGGCAACGAAATTGAATGCATCCGCCGCTGCAAAGAACCAAAGCATGGCACGGTACGATTACTTCGACCATACGCAACCCGGAACCTCGAATACCTTTGACACGTTCATCGAGGCGCAACATTACGACTACATCAAGGTGGGTGAGAACCTTGCTATGGGTGACTTCAAGACCAGCTACGACGTCGTAAATGCCTGGATGAACAGCCCTGCGCACAAGCAGAACATCCTGGACTCGGCGTACACGCAGATCGGTGTAAACGTCCTTCCTACGGTCCGTGACGGGCGGGAAGTGGTGCTCATTACCCAACACTTCGGAAAGCCTAGAAATAGTTGTCCGACCATCGACGCATCGCTCAAGACGAGCATCCAGACGCTCAACACCACAATCCAAGGACTCAAGAAAGATACCATCAGCCAGAGCGACACGGATGCCTACAATGCCGTCGTCGATACTTACAACGCGACCGTCAGCCGCCTCAGTACGCTCGTGGGGGAATACAACCAGCAGGTCAAGGCGTTCGATTCCTGCGTCAGCGCGCAGAAGTAATAACCAAGGGCCTTATTAAGAACAATGTCGCACAATATGCCTTTTACGACATTATCTCGCAAAAAAAACACAGCGCTCATTTCCCAAAGGGCCTGAGCGCTGTTTGTTTTGTTCTTGGCACAACTCTATCGCCTCACTGACTTGTACGGCATACTTGTGCCCGCATACTGCTTTCCCGTCTTGAGCGCGAGCCTTTTCTCCTTGATACGTTGAGGTGTCCGGTAGATTGTGTCAGGCTGTTCGTAACCAGAGTCCTTGAAGTTGATAAGGCCTGCGGCATCATCCATGCTCAAGGAAACGATACTTGAAATCCTTTTCCTGACCGCGACGTTCTCACCCTTTTTGTTTTTTCTCAACACCACAAAAAACTTATTCGTCTATGTTTTGAGGGATTTTCCATGGACCGACTTCCACACAGGATCGAGGTCCGGGGCATACCCCCGCGCCCTTCCCTCTTTTCGGCCATATTCCTTTATTGCATAGCCGGCGGCATTCCAGTCTTTTTGCGGAATGATCTTCAATAAGTCCTGTTCAATCTTGCTGGCATCGGTATGCCGTGACAGCTTGAAACGCTCCGCGAAGCGGATCACGTGCGTATCGACAGGAATGCCGACATGTTTTCCAAATCCGTTGGCAAGGACCGCAACAGCCGTTTTACGGCCGACTCCTGGCAAGGTAATCAGCTGTTCAACCGTATCAGGTATCTTGCCTTTAAAGTTCTGAACGACCAGTTGCGCTGTCTTTTTCAAGTACCGCGCTTTGGCATTAAAATAATTGACCTTCTGAACCATTTTCGTGATCGACGCGATCGATGCCTTGGCCATCACTTCCGGTGTCGGATATTTCGCAAACAGCTCCGGCGTAATCTTGTTGACACCTTCGTCCGTCATCTGCGCCGACAAAATCACTGCGACCAGCAGTTCCCAATTGTTTCTATGGTCCAGGAATGTCGCGGTCCTCTTATACCTCTTGGACAACACAGGCCAAAGGGTCTTCCAGGTTTCTGTGGGATCTTGGGTTTTTTTGAGAATCAACCTCTTCATTATTTTTACTTGACGAACTCAACAACCGCCTTCAGGCCATCTGCGAGAGAAGAATATATGTTCGTGACGCCTTCTGTCTTTAGCTCAAACTCTATTGTTGACCATTCCGGAAAGCTTCCATCTGTTGCAACAACAAGATGTATTTCCGGATCCTCCTTACGACGAGCAATCCATTCGCCTAATTCCATCATTGTTATGTGGGCATACACCTTTTCCTGATCATCTTTTATTTCTGCCTCCTTTGGAAGATAGAACAAGATACAACCACGATCTGCTGCCTTATAGAGATAGTATTGCTCCCAGGCACGCTGCCGCTCAAATATCTCATAATCGGAATTGTCAGCTTCAACAAAAGGCCGAAGCTCTTCTCTTATGGTTCGCCGTGGCGAGGCAACGAACGCGTCAACATTCTGATCAATCAAATACTTAATCGCATCGTCCTGCCAGACGGGCGCATTACGAATGGGCCCCGCTAGAAAAATAACAGGCTGGGTAGGGACAATTTTCACCTTTCTTCCCTGGTCGGTGATTGGCAAATGAACCTTCGTTTTTAAGTCAGACATACCAGTATCGTAACACATAAAAACGAACCTCCGAGAATATCGAATACTTGCGAAAACATAGAATCGTGTTGTTTTGCACTATCCACAGCTATTTTGTTTGCATGTGAACGAACGTTCACCTATACTACTTACATCACCGACAAGGTGTACCCAAAGCCTAATTAACCAATCAAACGTATGTCACGAAACCAATACCTCAAAACCCTGCATAGCGAACTGGTCCAGTTGAATGATAAGATTGACCGTAAGATCATGCTCGGCCGAAAATATGCCGCCGAGGCACGACGTCACCGCATGATCCTCATCAAGCTCCGCCGGCATGCCAAGTCCCCTTCGTTTGGCCAGCGTGTCGGACTGTCACTCGCTTCCCTCTTCAACTATGCATAACGAACACACCGACAAGCTCCAATCCTTCTACGAGTCCAAGAAGCGAATGCCAACCTACTCAGAGATGATGGGGTTGTTCGGTTTCAAGTCAAAGAACGCGGTGGCACGACTGGTCCAAAAATTCCTGGATGCAGGGATCGTCATCAAGGACAGCATGGGGCACCTGATTCCCGCAACGACGTGGGACGAAATCGCACTTTTGGGTTCGGTAAAGGCTGGCTTTCCCGCTGCAACGGAAGAGCTTTTGGAAACCACGATCAATCTTAATGATTTTCTTATCAAAAAGAAAGAGAAAACCTACCTGGTGGAAGTTGATGGTGACTCCATGATCGATGCGCACATTGCCGACGGCGACATGGTGATTGCCGAACGATCCGAAACGGCGAAAAATGGCGATATCGTTATCGCAAATGTGGACGGCGAATTCACCATGAAATATTTCCGTCAAGCGGGCAGCAAGGCATGGCTGGAACCTGCCAACAAGAACTTCAAGGCG
>CAIXMG010000006.1 GCA_903920485.1 uncultured bacterium | reverse complement strand
CGACGACCGACTCGATCGAGAGTTTCTGTTTTATTGTTTCAGAAGCATTTCGGTTCATATATAGGTTTAGCGCGTGACAAATTCCTTGAAGGCTTCAATATCTGATTTTGATCCAAGGATGTGAATTTGCTCAGGTGAGTAAACGCCAATGCTTTCGACATTCTCACCCTGCTCAATCCCAATTACAGAATCATTTTCGCCGCTTTGTAACTTATCGATGATTTTTTCGATATGCCAGCTAGCAACTGTCTCAAGGTTTATTGGGGTTGCAATATTCAGGACGGCAGGATAGAGGATGCCTTCAGTTCCAAAGTTAGCCCCACTTCTTTTGGCAAACTTATTGGCGTACTGATAATCCTTGGTAAAGTAAGTGACATCCCACATCTTTTTCTTGAAACCTTTTCCTGCTTCTCCGAAAAGAGAAGTTCCTGTCCCGTGATAGACGACATCTTTTACCTTACTTTCAGGAAAAATGGTTTCAAGGTACTTCCCATACTCTTCCCCGCTTCCAATCTTTTCAAGTTCAGGGCACAACGTGAAAACTTCCTGAATACTTTTTTCATACTCCGAAGGGATTTTCTCGTTAATGTTTTTTGGTTTGAATTCTTCCATAGAGTGAAGGTTCTGCCCCTCTCCTCTTTGAGGAGAGGGTGGTTTCGCGTAGCGAAACCGGGAGAGGTTATTCCATCGTATCCTCTCGCCTCACAATATCGTTCAGTGCAGGGACGAAGTCCTTCGAAATACCCGTTCCCGCAGGAATGAGTCCTCCGACCATCACGTTCTCCATGAGGCCTCGGAGCTCGTCATGACCTGCCTCGATCGCGTTGTTCACCAATACTCGGGTGACACGCTCGAATCCGGCCGCCGACATCCATGACTTAGCGGTCAATGACACTTCGGTAATTCCCTTGAGGAGCTCCTTGCCTTCCGCAGGAAGCTTTCCTTCCGTCTCGGCGATTCGGTTCTGCTTGATGAACTCGCCCTTCTCGACGATCTGTCCGGTCGTGAACATCGTGTCCGCGGACCTCTTGATCTGGATTCGCGAGAACATCTGTCGCACGATAATTTCGAGGTGCTTTCGGGAAATCGGTGCGCTATGAAGTTCGTACACCTTGGTGATTTCCGCAATGATGTATTCCTGGGCACGATCAAACCCTGCAACCGCGTACAGCGTCTGGGGATCGATGGCACCGTCGGTCATCGGATCGCCCTTGCGAACGGTCGCACCAACCTTCACGGCAACGGTTCGCCGCGGGTCAACCGGATATTCCTTTGACTTGTCGGCATCGCTCTTTGCGCTGTCGGCAAGGACCACGATGGTCTTCTGGGTACCGTCGTTCTTGATCTCGATCACCTGACCAGCCGATTCGGCAATGACCGCGGGGATCTTGATTGCTCGGCACTCGAACAGTTCCGCGACTCGAGGAAGACCGGCCGTAATGTCGGCTCCCATCACTCCTCCGGCGTGCATCGTTCGGAGCGTCAGCTGTGTTCCCGGTTCACCGACGGCCTGGGCCGCGACGATTCCGACGGCCTCGCCGAACTTGACCATGGCATTTCGCCCAAGGTCCAATCCGTAGCATTGTCGGCACAGTCCGTGAAGCGTTTCGCAGATCAGCGGCGACCGTACGACGACTTCCTTGATGCCGGCTGCCTCAACAGCCTTGGCATCAGCCTTGCTAACCAGGTGGCCACGCTTGAATAGGATCGCGCCCGTCGCGTCCTTCACGTTCTCGGCGAGGATTCGGCCGTGGATGTTCTTTGAGATCGGTCGGATCATTCCGTCGATCTGTTCTTCGCGGACAACGAGGCCCTTCTTGGTTCCACAGTCCTCCTCGATGATCACGACGTCCTGTCCCACGATCGCGAGCTTTCTCGTCATGTATCCGGCGTTTGCGGTGTTGAGTGCGGTGTCAGTGAGACCCTTTCGCGAACCGTGGTTCGTGATGAAGTACTCGATCGGCGAAAGACCCTCCTTGTATGAGGCAACGATTGGGAAGTCGAGCGGTCGTCCCTGGGTATTGACGATGACCCCCTTCATTCCGGCCATCTGGGTGAGCTGTCCGATGTTTCCTCGGGCACCCGAGACGATCATGTCGTGAATGGACTCAGAATCTCCCAAATGCTTTTCGACGGCCTTCTCGATTTTTCGCGTAACGCCCTCCCAGAGCTCGATGAGCTTGGTATACCGTTCGTCGTCGGAAATGAGTCCGTCCATGAACTGGTCGATGATCTTCGCTTCTGCCGCACGTCCTTCGACGACAATGGCAGCCTTTTCTTCCGGTACGAGTGCGTCATCCATACCGATAGTCGTTCCCGACTTGGTCGAGAACTTCTGTCCGAAGACCTTGATCGCGTCAAGGATCGTCGGTGTCGCATCGAATCCGTACTTGTTGATGGCCTTGTCGACGATTCCGGAAACGACCTTTTTCGTCACATCGTCGTTGATATACTCGAAGTCGTCAGGCAGCACGCTGTTCAAGAGAATGCGTCCCACCGATGTCTCGAAGACCTTGCCTTCGTAGGCGGCATATTTCTGATTGTCGCTCGGCAGGACGTAGATCTTTGCGCGCACGTCAATGATGCCGTGATCGTACGCGGTGATGGCTTCGGTCGGGCTCGAGAACATTTTTCCTTCGCCAAGGACGCCTGGGATGATTTTGGTCACCCAGTAGCATCCGAGCACAATGTCCTGCGCCGGCTGGGCGATCGGATCTCCCGACTGCGGCTTGAGCAGGTTCTTGTTGGACGCGATCAGTTCGCGGGCCTCGATCTGCGCTTCGTCGGACAATGGCACGTGAACGGCCATCTGGTCACCGTCGAAGTCAGCGTTGAACGCGGAACATACCATCGGGTGAATCTGGATTGCCTTACCTTCAATGAGGATCGGGTTGAACGCCTGGATGGACAGTCGGTGAAGCGTCGGTGCTCGGTTCAGAAGCACATACTTCCCTTCGATCACCTCTTCGAGGATTTCCCATACTTCGGGAGCACCGTCCTCGATGAGTTTTCCGGCTCCTCGGATATTGTACGCAAGTTCCCGCTTTAATATCTTTGAAATGACAAACGGTCGGAACAGTTCGAGTGCCATGAACTTGGGAAGTCCGCACTGGTTGAGTTTGAGCGAAGGACCCACGACGATCACCGATCGTCCCGAGTAGTCCACTCGCTTTCCGAGGAGGTTCGCACGGAGGATTCCCTGCTTGCCCTTCAGCGAGTCAGCAAGGGACTTGAGCTGTCGTCGCTGTGCCTGGGACATGGCAACGGAACCCGAATGCTTTCGGATCGTGTTGTCGATGAGCGAGTCCACGGCTTCCTGGAGGATTCGCTTCTCGTTTCGGAGAATAACGTCTGGTGCACCGATTTCCTTGAGCTTCTTGAGTCGGCTGTTTCGGTTGATCACGCGTCGGTACAGGTCATTGACGTCTGATGTCGCATGTCGGCCACCCTCAAGTGCCACCATCGGTCGCAGTGCCGGTGGGATGACAGGAATCGCCGTCAGGAACATCCATTCAGGACGCTGGTTTGACGCGATCAAAGCGCGGATCATGTGAAGGCGTCGCTCCATCTTCTCGCGGGCCGCTGGATCCTTCTCAAGCTGTTTTTCAATTCCCGCAGCCAGTTCCTTAAGGTCGAGTTTCTTGAAGACCTCGTAGACCGCTTCGGCACCGATCGATGCCTCGAACACCGTCGAGAACTTCTTCGAGAACCGGTGGTACTCGAGTTCGGTCAGGATTCTGAGTGGAAGAAGATCCACAAGATCCTTCTTGGTTGAGGTAAACAGCTCTTTCAGCTTGTCCTTCTCGGCATCAGTATCCAGGGTCTTCTGGAGGATTTTGTACTCGTTGTCGAGCTCCTTGAGGATGCGGTCCTTTTCCGACTGGTGGATCT
>CAIXMG010000005.1 GCA_903920485.1 uncultured bacterium | reverse complement strand
TGATTACTCCAGTGACGGACTGAGGTTTTGCGGATGCGAAGATTCCATAGACCACCATAGCAGCAATATAGAATGGATTGTGAAATGTGTTCTTCACAAAATGCTTCATGACAATGCAAGTAAAAAGATTTTACTTGATCGCCACAAAATGAGCCTTGCCGCGTTCGGATTCATAGAACCGTTCTC
Source organism: uncultured bacterium (assembly GCA_903920485.1). GTDB lineage: Bacteria > Patescibacteriota > Minisyncoccia > Phycocordibacterales > UBA1006 > CAIXMG01. The sequence goes on along the minus strand of CAIXMG010000005.1, from coordinate 4,002 downwards.
TGTCGAGGAAAGCGGAAATGTTTATCAGGGATTTGAGCGTAAAACAGTTTCGAACATACCCGCATTTCAGGTTCTTCTTTCCCAGCAGCAAGTTATGGAGGCGAGGAACATCCTCAGGTTAATAAATGGAAAGCAGCTTGTGCTCAACTGACATTCTTACTAATCATTAGTAACCTTAAAGCCCACGGTTAGGGGCTTTTTATTTTTAATAAACAAGGCCTGGCCCCTCTCCTCGAAGAGGAGAGGGTGGACGCCAAAGGCGGACGGGTGAGGTTAGCTTTTTTTGTTGCGACAAATCCCGTATAATGAACCCATCATGCAGCCGAACTTTGAAGCGACCTTTCAGAACAAGACGATGCAGTTCGAATCTCCCGAACAGGAGGTCGCGTTTCTTCGTGAGCAGCTGAAGCAGAAGGAACAAAGTCTTCAGGGAACGGGTCTTGAGGTGAAAAAAGAAGACCTGGCGCGCAACCTGGTGGAAACCTATGCGCAAGTTCCGACCGTCGACGTGCTGCATCCCAAGCAGATCATGCCTGCCGACCATGTCGAGGCCATCGTCTTGAAGCTGAGACCAGAAAGCCACGATTTGACCACGACCGAACTCCTTTCCATCATGATGGAGAAGGGAATCAAGAACGCGCTGGAAGTCGCCCGCAAGATGAACAGTCCGCATGTGGACGACGACTTCTACCGGTTTCTGGTGCAGTACCTTTCCGCATATCACGAAATCCCTGGACTGAAGTCCAATACCGAACTGTTCAAGGAAATCGACGTCCGCCTGTTCGAGGTGACGCTGCCACGGCCCGAAGAAGGCAAGGGAAAGAGTTTCAAGGAACTCACGAACCTGATGGAACAGTTCTATGCCGGCATGCAGGCTATCGGTCCGGCGGGAAATCCCGACCGCAACTGGTACACGCTTGAGATCGCCATTTCGAACGACAGCGACAATGTCATCTTCTATGTCTGCGTTCCGCGCGGACGGTCTGACCTGCTCGAGAAAGTCGTGCTGGGACTGTATCCCGACGCAAAGGTAGAGGAGATTACCAACGACTATAACATCTTCAATCCCAAGGGCGGTGCGGCTGCGTCGTTTGCAAAAGCTTCGTCGTCCGACATGCTGACGATCAAAACGTACGATCAGTTTGATACCGATCCGATCGACTTGGTTCTTAATGCATTTTCAAAACTGAAGCGCGAAGGCGAGGGTGCGTCCATCCAGTTCACCGTCTGTCCGACCGGCGACAAGTACATCAAGCAGTACGGCAAGGTTCTTGATCGCCTGCGAAAAGGCGAGAAGATGCGCGACCTCGACATGGAAGTCACGCGCATTTTGGCAAGTGAGGCCAAAAGCTGGGGTCGTGCCGCATGGTCCATCATTGCGGGATCGGACCTTAAAACGGAAGAAGAAAAGAAAAACGAAAAGGAAAAAGAGGCGAAATACGTCGACGAGGTCGCCATCGCCAGCGTCACCGAAAAACTGAAATCGACCATCATCGAAAGCAATATTCGCATCATCGCGTCCGCCGAAACGCAGGAACGCGCTGAATCCATCGTGCGCGATCTGGAATCCGCGTTTTACCAGTTCACCAACACGTCGGGGAACGGGGTTGCATTTTCGGCCGTGAAGCCGAACGACCTGATGTCGTTCTTCCATTCGTTTTCCTACCGAACCTTTGAGGCGGACCACCTGTTCCACCTGAACTTTCACGAGCTGGCGACGCTGTTTCATTTCCCAGCCTCGACGATCGACAGTCCGCAATTGAAGCAGGCGAAGTCCGGTTCCGCACCGGCGCCGATGGAGATGAACCAGCAGGGAATTCTGCTGGGATACAACGAATTCCGCGGAAGAGTCACGCCGATCCACTTCACGCCTGCGGATCGATTGCGCCATTTCTATACCATCGGTCAGACGGGTGTCGGTAAGACGCAGCTGTTCCTCAAGATGATTATCCAGGACATCAAAAACGGTGACGGATGCTGCTACATCGACCCCCACGGGTCGGATGTGCAGACGATCCTCGCGAACATCCCGCCAGAACGGATGGATGACGTCATCTATTTCGACCCTTCCTATATCGATCGCCCGATGGGACTCAACATGATGGAATACGATTACGACCGACCTCAGCAGAAGTCGCTCGTCGTGTCGGAACTGATGGGGATCTTCGACAAGTTGTTCGACATGAAGGCGCAGGGAGGCGCGATGTTCGGGCAGTACTTCCGAAACTCTGCCTTGCTGGTCATGGAAGATCCCTCGTCGGGAAACACGCTCCTTGAGATCACCCGCGTGCTGTCCGACAAGGCGTTCCGCGACCTGAAGCTTTCGCGGTGCAAGAACCCGATCATCAACGAGTTCTGGAAGGGGGCTGAGAAGACGACCGGCGACCAGGGGCTTGAAAACTTCGTGCCGTACATCTCGTCAAAGTTCGACGACTTCATCTCGAATGAAATCATGCGCCCGATCGTGCTTCAGGAAAAGTCGGCGTTTAACTTCAGAAAGTGCATGGACGAGAAGAAGATCCTGCTGGTGAACTTGTCAAAGGGGCTTCTGGGCGAGAATAACGCGAGGCTGATCGGCCTGGTCATCATCGGAAAACTGCAGATGGCGGCGATGTCTCGTGCGGAATCGGCCGACCTGTCGCAGTTCCCGCCGTTCTACGTGTATCTGGACGAGTTCCAGAACGTGGTGACGGATTCGATTTCCGCGATCCTGTCCGAGGCCCGCAAGTACAAATTGTCGCTGAACATGACCCACCAGTACATCGGCCAGCTGCCGGATTCGATCAAGAACGCTGTGTTCGGAAACGTGGGATCGATGGCATTCTTCCGCATCAACGAGGAAGATGCGAAGTTCGTCGAGTCGCGTGTCGCTCCGCAGTTCAACAAGGACGACATCATCAAGCAAGACAACTTCAACGCGATCACGAGCATGCTCGTCAACGGTCGTCCGACCGCGGCGTTCAACATCGAGACGGTTCGAGACGGCTTTGCGCCGAAAAGCATGAACAGAACCGAAGAAGATAGTCAAAGAATCAGTGCCGTAAAGCAGCTGTCATACTTGAAATATGGGCGTGACCGCGCGGAGGTGGAAGCCGAGATTTTGGGCAAGTTTAAAATCAGCAGCACTTAAAAGCCCCTCACCCGAGGGACTTTTTTGCACAAAAATTCATTTCCTGTATGATAGGCACATCATGAAAACAAAGACATCGACATTGAAACTGGACGTAAAGCGGTCCTATGCCGGGCTGGGGCTGTTTGCCGGCGAGCCGATCAAGAAGGGGACGAAGGTCATCGAGTACATCGGTGAGAAGGTATCGGCAGAAGAAGCCAACAAGCGAGGTGGAAAGTATTTGTTTGAGATCAACACCAAGTGGACGATCGACGGCACGACGCGAAAAAATACCGCGCGCTACATCAACCACGCCTGCGGCTCCGCTTCCAATTGCGAGGCGGAGAACGACCGCAGTCGAATCTTCATCATCGCGAAGAAGAACATCGCCGCTGGTGACGAACTTACCTACGATTACGGATCCGAATATTTTGACGAGCACATCAAGCCCCACGGATGCCGCTGCGCCAATTGTGCCAAGAAAGTCTTGACGGAGTAGGGTATATTGTGTACAGTGGGGTTAAGTTAAAACGCATCCATAATGTATGAACATGTGTATCCCTCACGAAATCTCGTGCTTGGGGAAGACCTTCTTATCAATAACACTGGCATGTACCGAATCCTCGAAGACGAATCTTTGCCGCTGGTCACCTTGGTGACTTGGCATCCTCTGTCTCAGGTTTTCTACAACCCGGCTACACTCGAAGTGGAAACGGTTCCGCCAGGAGGCGAGAGAATCATCCACAAAGAGCACCGACTCGCTGTCGCAGCTTAAATTAAAGGCATCCTGGCAAGATGTCCTTTTTCGTTTACTTAAAAATGATCAATGGGTTCTAAAGAAACGATAAATCTACAGAAAATCCCACCTTGTTTTTTCTTGGCATAAAATTATA
>CAIXMG010000004.1 GCA_903920485.1 uncultured bacterium | reverse complement strand
TGATTACTGAAGAGTGATCGTAGCATCAAGGATTCCTTGGTTGTAGACCGTGTCGGTTGCAACGATCTTCAGATCGTTGTTGCCCGAAACCGCATCAGCATCAGCAGGGATGAAGGTAAACGAGGTTCCTGAACCCGATCCGACATATTGGCCGTTAAGGTAATATTCCAGTTTTGTGATGGGATACACCGAGGTGAGCGACAGCTGTATCGTCAACGGAGCTGATTTTGAGGGAGTGGTCCCTGTCGTCGGGTTGAGCACGGTTATCTTCGGTTGGTTGGCAACCGTATGCACATCATCAGAAGCAGTCGGTTTGATTGGAACCGGTGGAATGATGTTGGGATGCGATGCGATCCAGTTTTGGAACTCGGCTTCCCATCGGTTGAACTGCGGAAAGCTTGAGGGAGTTGTCGGCTGTGGCCCTGTGGGGTTTGAAGGATCGATCCAATAAGTGATGTTGTGCGGGTCGGGAACGACTTCCTCTTTTAGGGTTTGGATCGGGGTGAGGGCCGTCGCCAACTTGCCAGAGATGCTGTCGATAAAGAACGAGGTTCCTCCTGCCCAACCCCCGCGGAGAACCGGAGCAATGGTTTCATAGTCCGGGTTTTGGGTGGCTACCGGGAATGTTTCCGTGGCCCCAGGATTGTCATAGGGAAGCACCTTCAGGGCGGCATCCATAAACGTTCTCCATGCCGGTCCTGAAATAGCAGAACCGCTTTTCATGGCTGTGTCATCGTTGTTCCCCGACCATACGCCGACGGCGATGCTTGGCGTATATCCGTATACCCAGGCATCCTTGTCGTCATTTGTCGTTCCGGTTTTCCCGGCAACTTCTCGTCCTGGGAAGTAGAAGAACGAATTGGCGCCGAAGAGCGGCGTTCGTGCCACATTGTCGGACAGGACGTCGTTCAGTTCGCGAATCGCGTTGGGGTCTATGACCTGCGTCGGATTCGGTGTGTATTTCTCAAGAACGTTGCCCTGCGCGTCATCGACTTCGAGGATTCCCGTTGGCGGGTTCTTTACTCCGTCGTTGGCAAATGACGCATAAACGCCTGTCATGTCGAGGAGAGACACTTCGCCACCTCCCAAAACCAGGGTAAGTCCGTAGCGGCTGGCATCTCGATCCAAGGTGGTGATGCCGAGGGTCTTTGCGGTTTCCAATGCGTCGGGAAGTCCGACCATGGCAAGTAATTGCACCGCAGGAACGTTTCTCGACTGTGCCAAGGCGTTGCGGAGGCTGATCGGCCCGAGGAACTTGTTGTCATAGTCGTCCGGCGAATAGCAGGGCGAGACGCTTGACCGGTCGAAGGCGTCGCATGGCCCGAACTGGGTCGGGATGTCGAATACCACCGTCGAGGGAAGGAACCCCTTTTCGAAGGCACGTGCGTACACGATTGGCTTGAACGATGATCCTGGCTGGCGTCCGGCAGTTGCGACGTTGAATGCCCCATCGATGGTTTTGTCAAAGTAATTGCGGGATCCGACCATCGACAGGATCTGTCCGGTTTTCGGATCGATGGCAACCAGGGCGCTGTTGCTGGCATTGTAAGCGGCCTCGTTCTTGATCGCGTTGTCGTGGATCGTCTGTTCGGCAATCTGCTGCAGGTTCCAATCAAGTGTCGTGATGACCTTCATTCCGCCGTTGTTCACCGCATCGACACCATATTTGTTTTCAAGATACTGTCGGATGTACTCCACGAAATGGAGTGCCTTTCCGTTTCCTTCCTGTTCCGGCAGGAACGTCACGACCTCGGCCTTTGCCGCGTCATAATCTGCCTGAGAAATGTACTTTTGCTGGAGCATGTCCTTCAGCACAATGTTTTTTCGTGCGTCCAACGCATCCTTGTGGCTGCCGTAGGGCGAGTAATATGAAGGGGCGTTGGGGATGGCGGCCAAATACGCAGACTGCGCGATGTCCAGCTGCTTTGACGGGATACCGAAGAACGACTGGCTGGCTTCCTCGATTCCATAGACGGTTCCACCGTAGGGTGCCTCGTTGAGGTAGGTGGTAAGGATGTCGTCCTTGCTCATGATTCGGTTGAGCTTGATGGCAAGGATCCATTCCTTGAGCTTTCGCGAAACGCTCTGCTGCTGGGTCAGAAGCGTGTTCTTGATCAGCTGCTGGGTGATGGTCGAACCCCCGCCTCCGCTTCCGATGAACGGCAGGACACGTGACAAGGCGGCTCGGAGAATCGCCTTCGGCTCGATGCCGATGTTGTGATAGAAGTTTTTGTCCTCCACGGCGACGATTGCGTCGCGTGCGTGTTGGGACATCGCGGTTCCCGGCACCACGGTTCTTTTTATGTTCGCATGGACGTCATATAGCACGACGGTTCCGGTGCGATCGTAGATCTTTGTCGAACTTGCCACCTGGCGGCTGGTCAGCGAGGTAACGGTCGGAACCTTCAGGGTTGCGACCCAGATCAGGAGGACGCCGATCAGGATGATGACGATGCTTGCGATACCAAAAAAGATCTTGGAACCGTGCCTGCGTATCCAGTGAGGTTTGCGCGACGGGCGGTTGGTTGGCATATGATGAACAGAGTGGTTTGTCATACTTCTACTGTACAAGAAAAAGGGTTTTTGTTCCACTAAAAAAGCCGACGTCAGTTGCCGGCTTTTTATTGAGTTGTGCATTTTGAGTCTATGCCACCTTCTTGGCGTGTCGTTTCTCGAATAATTCGTCCCAATGCTTTTTCAACGGACAGACAAAGTACTCGGGATCGAATTCCTGGTCGTTGCCTTGCAAAATGCATCCGCCGCAACATCCGTCACCGTACTCCCCTTTTGGTTTTCCGCAAAGGACTTGCCCGGTCTTTGTGTTGGTGTGCATTCGTTCGCACTCCGGAAGGTTTTCGATTTGTTCCCACACGGTGTTTTCACTCAACCACCAGGATCCAGCCTTGACCTGGGGGTCGTTGCTGATCTCCAAATGGAGGGTTGCTTCGTCGGGTGCCGCCCAAATGATTTTGTGATCCCTGACCCCAACCATCAGGTTATGAAGCCTAGATTCGTCGAAGGTGTCAGCCTCTTCCTTGTTGGTGAAACCGTATACCTCGACGGCGTGTCCGTTGCGGTATTTGGTGTAAGAAGTGCCGCTCGTTGTTCGAGTAACACTGGTGAGGCGTTCCTGAAAATAAGCGATGAAGTAATGAGGGGATTTTTCAATATCCTCCTCGTTCCCGTAAGGGGTGTTTGTATTTCTCATAATATGATTTTTTAGTGATCTAAGCCCACTATAAGTTTTCAGGCCCGTTTGTCAATGGCCTGTAAGGAAGGTCACAAATATGTTAGGATGCTCACTATATGGTTAATACCGACGCACAAAAAATAAACGAGCTCCTAACCCGCGGGGTTGAGGAAGTATTCGTAAAGGAAGACCTTGAGGCAAAGCTGAAATCAGGCAAGCAACTTCGAATCAAGTTCGGCATCGATCCCACCGGTCCGAAGATCCACATTGGTCGAGCGGTCCCGCTTCGGAAACTCAAAGCGTTTCAAGACATGGGCCACCAGATCGTGCTCATCATCGGGGACTTCACGGCGCAGGTAGGCGACGCGTCGGACAAGGACGGCAAGCGTCCGATCCTCACCAAGGAACAGATCAACATTAATCTTGCCGATTACAAAAATCAGCTGGGAAAGATCATTGACCTTTCGACGGTGGAATTCCGCTACAACAGCGAATGGCTCGGGAAACTTGATTTCAACGACGTTGCGGGACTTGCTGAACATTTTTCGGTTCAGCAGATGCTTCGCCGTCGAAACTTTTCGGATCGTATCGAGCGCGGTGACGAGATTTCCCTGCGAGAATTCCTGTATCCCTTGATGCAGGGATATGACAGTGTTGCAATCAGGGCTGATGTCGAAATCGGCGGGTTTGACCAGCTGTTCAACCTCCAGGCGGGACGCATCTTGCAGAAAGCGTCTGGCATGACCGAGCAGAACATCATGACCGTGCAGATGGTCGAGGGAACCGACGGGCGCAAGATGTCCACGTCGTGGGGCAACATCATCACGATCGTCGACGAAGCGAACGACATGTACGGCAAGATCATGAGCGTCCGTGACGACCTCATCGGCAAGTACTTCCTGCTCTGCACCGACGTGTCGCAGGAAGAGATCCTCGACATGGAAGTCGGCATGCAGAACGGCGAGAATCCGATGCAGTACAAAAAGCGGCTGGCACGCGAGATCGTGACGATCTACCATGACGGTGCTGCTGCGGAAGGCGCCCAGGCAAACTGGGAAAAGACCTTTTCCGAAGGAGGCTTGCCAACAGACATTCCTGAACTCAAAGCCAAGATAGGGGACTCACTCATGGAGGCGCTGGTTTCTTCGGGCATAGTGTCATCCAACAACGAGTTTCGTCGACTTGTCGACGAAGGGGCAATAAAAATAATGGATGGTAGCAAGGAGGAGCGGATCACGAACGTGCAATATATTTTCTACAAGGAAGAGGTCTTCAAGGTCGGAAAAAGGAAATTTGCAAAAATTGTCATTGGATAAATCAAAAAATCCCTCGTCAGGGATTTTTTGATTAGTAGTTGTCGTCGTCCTCGAATCCAGCCGGGATGAGTTCGTCATCTTCGTCGCCGATTCCGAAGAGCGGGAGTTCCGCATCGTCGTCAAGGAGCGCATCGTCGTCAAGATCGTCGTCACCCTTTTTCTTCTTGGGGTCCAGATCGTCAAAAAGTACATCGTCTTCGGGCATAGTGAGTATGGTTCGATATCGTTTGTTCTGATAACGACATAGTTGTAACAGAATATCTTTTCAAGCGCAAGCACTAATGTGCCATCTGTGGATAAGATTCTCGTGAATGCGCCAAGTGGGTGAGGGCGACGGCAATCGCGTCCAGCTCGTCATCGAGTTTTCCTCGGCCCGCCGCAGGCTCTGCGAAGGCGGCTTGATCCGCAAAGGCAACAAGCTTCGGAATCATGAATGCGATATCTTCTTTTTTCGCGGCACCGTATCCTGTGACTGCAATCTTGATCGCGTTGGGGTGATAACTGGTACATGGGATGCCTGATTTCGTGATCGCGTACTGGATGACGCCTCGCGCCTCGGCGACCGTGAGTGCCGTCGTCGTGTTTTTTGCGAAATACAGGTCTTCGATTGCCGCCGCGTCTGGATGGTGTTCGGTGATGATTCGGGAAACCGCGTCGCCGATGATAAGAAGTCGTTCCGGCATCGAAAGCCTCGCCGACGTTCTGACGCAGTCAGAATAAATGACGGTTTCCTTGCCACCCATTGATTTTTCGATGATCGCGACCCCCATTCGTTCGTAGCCAGGATCAATGCCAAGAATTCTCATAGCAGTTTCTCCTGTCGGTTTTCAGGATAATCGTAGCTCAGGTGGTCGTATGCTTTTTTTGTGGCAACGCGACCGCGAGGCGTTTTTTCGAGAAGGCCAAGCTGGATCAGATAAGGTTCGATGACTTCCTCAACGGTTGCTTCTTCTTCGGATGTTGCCGCGGAGATTGTCTTTACGCCGACTGGCCCGCCGTCGAACTTCTCAATAATGATTTGCAGCGTCGCACGATCCGATGGGTTGAGTCCCAGTTCGTCGATGCCGATCAGTGCCAGTGCTTTTTTTACGGTATCAAGGGTGATTGTCGTCTCGTGGACCTGCGCATAGTCGCGCACGCGCTTCAGGAAGTAGTTCGCGGTTCGCGGGGTGCTTCGGCTACGCTTTGAGATTTCCATGATCGCATCGTCACCGAGCGTTATGCCAAGGCGTTTTGCGGAACGCTTGATGATCTCGGCAAGTTCGGCGACGGAATAAAATTCAAGGCGGAACGTTCCTCCTGAGAATCGGCTGCGAAGCGGTGCCGAGATGAGTGCCATGCGCGTCGTGGCGGCAATCATGGTGAACGGCGGCAGTTCCAATTGGATGGTGCGGGCACTCGGACCCTTTCCGATGATGATATCAAGGACGCCGGATTCCATGGCAGGGTAGAGGACTTCCTCAATCATCTTGTTCAAGCGGTGGATCTCGTCAATGAACACAATATCGCCGGGAGCGAGGTTCGTGAGAATGCTGGCGAGGTCACCGACCTTTTCGATCGCCGGTCCCGATGTGATTTTCATCTGCCGGTCGGTTTCCTTGGCAATCAGATGGGCAAGGGTCGTCTTTCCCAGCCCTGGAGGACCGTAAAATAGCAAATGTTCTGCGGCGTGGTTGCGCGTTTTTGCCGCACCAAGGAGAATCCGCAGGTTTTCCTTGATGACGGACTGCCCGATATAGTCGTCCCACGACGAAGGACGCAGGTCTGAATCCATGCTTCGGCTGGACGGCTTCACCATTTCAGGGTCTGGGGATAAAGATGGGGATGAGGTGTTTATATCAGGAGACATGTTGTAAGTATATCATAGAACACTTTCGGAATAGCGGGGCCGGCCATGGCCGGCCCCGCTATTCCATATTGTAAATAAAGGATTTATCAGGAATCTGGACGGAAGAATGAACTGCTTAGAGGCAAAGTACTTGACTTATATTTTTAATTATGCTATACTTTGTTGCAGAAAGATAAGGGCTTGCTATAGTTGGTCCTGTCGCCCCACGGAATGTTGTTTGAAAGTACCAATCTCAAAGGGATCGGGATCTCGCGGTCTTGATTCTCATCGGGGAGGATATTCTGGTGTTCCGGCTTGTACCGGTCCGTCTTCTGGGGTTCTCCTTATCTTATGCGAATCGTTCCTGCCCTCGGGTGGGGAAAGATGTCTTTGAGATTAGTGCTTTGAAATATCTGATGAAATGCGAAAGACCACCGAAGGGTGGTTTTTTGCTGCGACCCGATGTCACACCTTCACCGTACCCCACCGCCTCGCAGGGCCTCGGCACCTCCCCTATATAGGGGAGGACAACGTAAGTGAGTTATATTGACAAACCAGATATTAAATGATATTAAGAATAAGGACATAAAACCGTCCTTATCATGCAAAATCACATACCTGACCTCCCTCAGGAAATAAGGGAGATGCTCGAAGACGGAAAGTCAGTAGAACTACTCAACGGGTGGGTCAACATGCTGACCAGCTCCTTGAAGGCCGTACATCCTAACTGCTATCACGTGGCAACCGTGATGAACGCCGAAGAGGCCGAACTCCTGGTAACAGAAGACAGTGAAGTTTTCCGTATCGAATTTCCGGCCTCGGCGGCTCGTCTGTATGATCCGAAAAGCGACCCAACATGTGAAGATGAAGGAACCATCTGCTTCTTTTTAGGCAACAGGGCCAGTATGAACATTCCGATAGACAATACTGACCTCAGTCTGTTTAGGGGAGAAGGCATTCGTCACGACATGGAAGGCACCTGGGAAGAGTGCGCTCACGAATATGCCAAGTATCTCAATCAGCTGATGGCAATTCCCCAAACACCGGCTGACCTTATGGTGTAACGCAATGAAAACTAAATAAAAAGCGACACATATTATATGTGGCGCTTTTTATTTTGAAAATAGTTTAAAGTTTCACCCCTCCCCACGATAGTGGGGAGGGTGGCACGCCAGGGGCGTGACGGGAGAGGAAAATTTCACAGATAAAAACGCTTGAGCACTACGGAATCTAACTTTCGTTACATTCGATAATGCCCAAGCGTTCTTCAAAACAACCATTCGTCTACCATGCGGGATGGGATTGACTCGCGGTCCAGATCACTGTAGCAACTTTACATTTGCTTGGCCACTTCACCATGCATCGATTGTATGGTGTTTCGGATTGATGCGATCTTATCTGCGATTCCCATCGAAGGATTTTTCACCTGATCCGTTTCGAGCGATTTCAATTCGTTCATCAATCCTTCGATCTCGTCGCGCACGGCGACTTTCGGGTCGCGTCCCGCAAAAAGATTTTCAAGGTCAGGTGTGTTCTCGAGGATCGAGATGATCATGTGCTGCGCGCGCGCGACCTTGTCGGCGATGCCGACATTCGGTGTGGCTTGTTGCTGTGCCTCAAGCATCTTCAGGTAGTCGATGAGGAGGGAGACTTCCTCGCCGTTTGACGACAGGTTGGGACGGATCTCGGCAGGGTTATTGATCGCGTTTACGTGGTCCTCCCCTGCCAAGGGGAGGTGCTCCGAGGCTCCGCGAGGAGCGGTGGGGTACGGTGATGTCTGGGAAGGTTCCTCATGATGCATATTCGCGTTGTCCATCCCGATGTTTTCCTCGACGTCCTCGGCAAGATCTACCGTGCTTTGCACCTCGTCGAACGACGTCTCTCCCGTGACAATGTTGACCATGCCGTCCTCGATCATGGTAAGGATCTTCTGGTGTTCGGCAGCGCGCTTGATGTCGCGCTCGCTCGGTGGGGGAACCTTGACCATGATTTCCGAAATCATGTCGTCGGTAAGGATTGCCTCAAAGAGTCCCACGCGACCCTTGTATCCCGTGTTACTGCATTTCTCGCATCCGACAGGACCGTACGTGACGATCGGCATGCCCGAGGTGATCTTATGATCCGAAAGATCCTTGCCGATACGCTCCGCGTTCTTGATGATTTTAATGAGGAGTTCTTTCTGGTTCGGTGGAAGCTCGATGATCTTCTTGCATGCCGGACAAAGTCGTCGCAGCAGTCGCTGGGCAATCGACACGGTAAGTGCTGCAGCCAGGATTCCTGGTTGGATACCCAGATCGATCAGACGGGGAATCGTTCCGGCGGCACTGTTGGTGTGCAGGGTGGAGAACACCATGTGTCCCGTAAGCGAAGCGTTAACGGCAATCGTCGCGGTTTCCTTGTCACGGATTTCACCGACCATGATCACGTCGGGGTCCTGACGCAGTGCGGCACGAAGCCCCGCCTGGAAGTCGAATCCCTTTTCGTGGTTCACCTGTTCCTGCGTGATGCCGGCCAAATGGTACTCGATCGGATCCTCGATCGTGATGATCTTGATTCCAGGATCATAAATTTTCTTAAGGAATGAATACAGCGTCGTTGTCTTACCGGATCCGGTCGGACCGGTCGTCAGGATCATCCCGTTCGGCTTCGCGATTTCATGTTCAAGTACCTTGAACAGCTTCGGCTGGATACCCAATTTTTCAAAATCAACGGCAAGTCCTTCCGGGTTGAGGATACGCAGTACGATGGATTCGTTGTAAGCACCGGGCGCGACGGCAACACGGACTTCGACTTCCATCCCCTTATACATAATGGTGAATCGTCCGTCCTGGGCGGTGACCGTATCGGTCAGCTTCATTCCCGAAATGAACTTTACGCGGTTCAAGAGTCGCTGGTACAAGACCGGCTCGATTTCCGCGACCTTTTGCAGGATTCCGTCCTCGCGAAGACGCAGGTGGGTCGATTCCTCTTCCGGCTCGAAGTGCACGTCTGACGATCCCAACGCGATTGCGGAACCGAAGACCGTTTCCATGATCTTCGAAATCTGGTGTGAGTCATGCAGCTCGAAAATCTCCTTCAGGCGAGCCTCCACGTCGGCGTCCTTGTGGACGTTGGCAACAATCTCCTGAAGGTTCTCATCGGAAATGTCGAGGAGTCCTCCTTTTGCGCCCTCACTTGCGGACAAATCCTTGTAGCGCCCCCATGCCTTGGTCAAACTGCGGAGTGATGCCATGTGGAGGGTTGTTGAATAACCCAATTTTTCAAGCTTGTTGATCTCTTCCAGCGTGTCAGGGTTGGTAGGGGACTTTACGGCAACGTCGATGGCCTTGCTGATCATGGAATAGTTCGCCATCTCTGCCTTTCGCGCCGTTGCCTCGTCAATCAGGCGCAGGGCATCGCTGTTGATGGTCATTCCGGTCAGGTCGACATAGGGAACACCGATGTCGCTTGCGATTTTTTGGGTCAGCGACTCCTCTTCCTCGGTCCGGAGGTCGTTGATGAGCTTGTCCTGTTCTTCCTCGTGATAGGTGACCATATTAGCCACAGTATACAGGAATAAGGCCTCAAAATGCTAGCTTTTTTGGGGTTTTTCCCATCCCCAGGAAAAGAGGTCCTAATACTTGACATATAATGCAGAGTATGCTATACTGGCCCTAAGAAGATCAAGCTCCTTGTCACCAGGTGATTGAAGGGATTGTTGGAAAAACACTGCTTGAAAGCTCGTCTTGCGGGCGCTGTTTTTCCAATAAT
>CAIXMG010000003.1 GCA_903920485.1 uncultured bacterium | reverse complement strand
GGTATTACCTAGTATAAACAAAGTAATACCTTTTGCAAGGACGGTTATAAACAAAAGATAAAGCGGAGATACTTGACTTATATAAAGATATATGATATTCTTACCTTATACCTTAGTTCATTTATTTTTTTCACCTAAATCATTTAAGAAATGAAACTCACATTCGCGCTCCTTTTCGCAGCGGTTTCCCTGAGTTCCGTTTCGCAAACGATTACTCTGGGGGAACTCAAAATTATGAAGCCGAAACTTGGTTTTACTCAGGTATACGCAGACCCTGATATTCAGGACCTTGACTTACCTGGAGGCATTACCAAGTACGGTGCTGACAACACGTGCGGCAAGATCATTCGCACGCTCCGTTTCAAAAACATCACGGATGCCGTCGAGGCCAGGTACAACCTTCCTCACTGCATCCTGCTTGCCATGATCATGGAAGAAACGACGGGCGCTGATCTTCTGCCCAACGCTCATAGCGATGGGGGATTCGGTCTTATCCATATGCAGCCGGTCAACGCCGTTGAATTCGGCCTGACCACATACGGTGGATGTGACAAGATGGTCTGCAGGAAACACTCGAAGGGATTGGAGGAGCTCCTTGATGAAAATCATTACGACCGCCGAAAGGTGTATCGCTATGACGATCGCTTGCATCCGGTCCTTAATGTGGATGCCGCAGGAAGGATGGTCGCCTATTACTTGGCACTTCCCCCAATCAAGGGAATGACGCCATTGCAATCAGCAGTCTGTCGTTATGCAGGGAGCCACAATTATGAAAAGTACCTGGAGCACATCTCCTTGTATGCAGCATATTTGCGAAATCCTTCCGCGCTTGCCCAAGCTGAAAGCCTTTTCAACAGGCTGAACAAAGGGTACGTGATCAACGGCAAGCCGTCCAGCTTCCAGCGGTATCTTCAGATATGCCGTCAGCAAAATTACAATTACGGTCTTGCGAAGTATCAGAAACTTCCCAGGTACGTGATCAAAAACTCAAAAAAAGCCAAAGAAGGGTTTGAAAAGATCATCGTCTCAAAAACGAAAATCCTCAAACCGCTTTGCAAGTAAAAGCCCCGATTCACGTCGGGACTTTTTTAGTGGAAACTTATCGCTTGCTGATCATCTTGTCAGCGATGCCGTATTTCACGGCTTCCTCGCCATGCAACCAGAAATTTCGATCTGCATCCTTCTCGATCTGCGCCAAGCTTTTACCGGTATTCTTGGAGAGAATCTGATAGAGCATATTCTTGCTCTTCAGGATCTGTTCTGCAACGATCGCGATGTCAGAAGCCTGGCCTTCAACACCAGTCAATGGCTGATGGATCATGACTTCGGAATGGGGAAGGACAAATCGTTTTCCTTTCGCCCCTTCCGACAGAATCATCGCGCCCATGGATGCCGCCATTCCGACACAAACGGTTGAAACGTCACATTTCAGAAAGTTCATGGTGTCGATGATTGCCATTCCTGAGCTGATCGAACCGCCGGGGGAATTAACGTAAAGGGTGATATCTTTCTTGTTGTCGTCATTTTCAAGGAAGATCAGCTGGGCAATGACAATATTGGCGACATCGTCATTAATCGGACCGGCCAGGAAAATAATGCGTTCTTTCAGCAGTCGTGAGTAAATATCATAGGCGCGTTCGCCCATGGGGGTCTTTTCGAGGACGGTGGGTACCAGGTATGACATAAGTTGGATAGTTTCAGATAAGGTAACAATAAAAAGTAAGGAGATACAGAAAATTCAGTCGATCGGGAGGTGCATCAAGTATAGCACATGAAAATAAAGGAATAATAAGGGTGTACTTGACATATAATAATTAGTATGCTATCATGTACCCAGCAACGATTTCTGCCCGAACGGGATTAATCAGTGCACCTTACAACCAAATACTTAAAGCAATGAAAAGAAATTCAGCTGCCATCCTCGCGACCTTGGCACTCGCATTCGTCCTGTCCCTGTCCTCATGTTCTGGTGACCATAAAAAGACACTAACCTATGAGGATGCTCATGGTGCCGGTAAAGATACGACCCTCTGCATCCCGCAGACATCCTGTGACCAGCAGCCGAAGTCTTATACAAGCTGTGACGGGAAAAATGGCAGTTACCTCGCTTACAAGCCAGGTAAGCCTGACACCCTTAAGATCCGTCTCAAACTCGAGGGTGCACCGCTCGGTACCGTGACCCTACCTGACAGTACAGCACCACAATCTGAGGTGGCAACCCCTCCAGCACAGACAGAGAGTCCCTCTAAATCAAGTTTTGACTGGTCAATGCCTGACTGGCTGTGCTCACTGCTAAAGGCGCTACTGTACTTTGTGATAGGATGTATCTGCTTTGCAGCCGCAATAGCAATAGGATATGCGATCTTCAGGTTTTTCCAGGAACTTTTTTCAAAGCCTCCCCAGGTACAGCCTTCATCAACTGTTGTCAGCAACACAGGTGGTACGTCTGACAGCATCCTGGCTCCCCATGGCGAGCTTCAATCCAGAAAGATCACCCTTGCCATTGAGGAGACGTACAAGTAATTAATTTTCTAACAACTTAAAAAAGACCCCGAACAGCAATGTTCGGGGCTTCTTTTTACTTCGTTCCTTCCAAATACTCAAACACCTTCGCGTTCGTCAGAATCTGGGTGACATACGTTCGTACTCGGTCTTCAGAAAGGTCTTTTTGGTCCTTATACATCTCGAGGATCTTTTCCGTCTCGGCCTGGACTTCCTGGTCTGATGGCAGAAGTTTTTCCTTGGTCGAGATCTCGTCGAGGATGAGCTGCATCTTCGCGCGCTTCACAGCATTGTCGTACCAGTCCTTCTTAAGATCTTCTTCGGTCTTCTCGATGCGTTTGAGATAGTCCTCCATCGTCATGCCCATCATGGAGATGTCGTGGACGAACTGCTGCATCATCTTGTCGATTTCGAAATCGACAAGCATGTCAGGAAGGTCGATCGTGGAGCCGTCAACGATGCCGTCGATCAATGCGATGCGTCGCTTTTCGAGTTCCTTCGCCTGCTTTTCCTTCAGTAAGTTTTCGCGGAGCTTGGTCTTGAAGTCCTCGACACCCTCGAACTTGCCCATCGTTTTTACAAATTCGTCATTCAGTTCGGGAAGATTTTTTTCTTCCATCTTCGTGTGGTCGTGCTCGTGGTGCTCGATGCCGGCCTCGTGCATTTCGCTGTGGGCGCGCATCTGTCGCAATTCGAGGAGTGCCGCGTCGATCTCCGATTCTTCCACGGTCGCGTCGGCTGCGGTCTTTGCGACATCCTTGGCAATCTTTTTGTAATCGGCAAGTTCGATCGTGGGGAGAACGGCGGTCGTGATCGTGAATTCCAAATCGTTCCCAAGGGCGACTTTGGTAAGCGAGATTTCCGGTCGCCCAATCGCGTCGATCTTGTTCTCGGTAAGGATCGTCGGATATGCCTCCATGATGGCCAACTGCGCCATTTCATCAAGGATGCTGCCCTCGCCGAACTGTTTTTCAACGACGTTTGCAGGAACGTGTCCCGGTCGGAACCCGTCGACTTTTGCGTTCTTGCCGATGTTTTCAAGGGCCTTGGTTCGGTACGAATCGAATTTTTCGGCGGGAATCGTCGCCTTGATTTCAACCTTTGATTTTTCAAGTTTTGTGATGGTTGGTTTTGACATAGTGCTGTCACTGTACCAGATGTGAGGCAAAAAACAAGATGCCGTACTATGGTATCCTTGGTGTATGAATGCAGACATCATGAAAGAAAAAGTTAAGGAATTCGGCGAGGATCCCTCGCTTCTTGAACATGTTGAAAGTCACCAAGTCCTTTATCAGGTGATTGAACAGCTGGAAGCGGGCACGCTTCGGCTTGCTGGCCCATCGAATGATGGGGTGTGGGTTTCGAATCCTTGGATCATCGATGCGATTTCGCTCTGCTTTAGGGCCAAGGAGTATGGATTTCAGCTTGCTGACCTCCAGGAAATATCAGACAAGCATCAGCGCAAAATCAGAAAGCTTGCAGTATCTTTGGTGCGTGCCGGATGCCATATTGGTGATGGAGTAGTACTTATGCCATCGTTTGTGAACATGGGTTCTTATGTGGGCGACGAAACGATGGTTGATACTTGGGCAACGATCGGTCTGATGCGACCTTGTGTCGAAATCATAAAGGATGTCGATGAGCGGGCAGCGTCGAAGACTCGGATCGCGGAGGATCTGAGAAAATAAAAGCCCCTATTGCAGGGCTTTTTTGATGGCGATCTGGTTTTCCAGCTGACGAATCTCGAACTTGAGGATAAGCCGGGTGAAGAATCCTGTCGAGGAATCCTGCTCCTCTGCCTGGTAGGCTGCCAACTGATCGGCATCCGACAAGACTGGGGCGTCTGCGGGGTCGGTTGCAACGGGTACGCTGGCATCGGCCGTCAGGGAAACGGTTGCTGGCTGGGCAGTAACCGGCGTCGTAGCATCGGCGTGAACGAGGGCGATCGGTGCCAGAAGCGTTGCCGCGATGACCAGGGATGTCGTAAGGAGGTTAAATTTCTTCATGTTTCTTGATCATACCACACAAACGACTTGGTGTCAGGAGGGTTGGGGATAACGAATGGCGGGCAGGGGAAGAGATTGTTGACAAAACGACATAATTACTTATAATAACTGGGTACATTTTTTAATTTCACAGTCTTAAAACTTAAGCAAGTATGTCCGGAAAAGTCACCAGCAAAACGCCGATTCCGCAGGCGAAACAAAAAGCGGTAGAGAAAAAGAGGGGCAAAGACAAGAAGCCGAGGGTTGAGAGTAAGATCAAGACCGGCGTCCTCGTTAATGGAAATGAGTTCATCCTGTTCGTGAAAGCGACAGTGGAAACCTACCCCTTCCTGAAGCATGCCAACGAATGCCTCCTTCTGGTTGAGGAAAGCTCAAAGAAAAATCCTCACGACGTGGGAGAGGAGGAGTATCAAGGCTTGAAAAAGCCGGTAGAGCGTTTCAAGAAGCTTCTCATCTATCATGGAAAGGAAATGCATCCTATGCCGAGAAAGCGTGCCACGGATGCCCTGAACATTATGGAGGAAGAAATCAAGAGGCTTGAGACGGTCCTTGCCGACTAAACCACAAAAGAAAATAAAAAGCCCGACGTGATGTCGGCCTTTTCTTTTGGGGAATTATTCCTGGACTTTGGGAGCGATGTCTTTCACGTAGCGCTCCTCGCATTCCTTGATGACGCGGACGGCTTCCGCGGTGTCGAAGAATCCCATGACCTTGCCCGTTCCTGGCTTCTTCAGATGCTTGTACATTTCCCAGTAATGAGTGGTTTCCTTCTGGAAGTACTCGCCCAGCTGTTCGTAGGACGTGATATGGTCCATGCGCCTGTCATTGTTAAGGACCGCGATGACCTTGTCGTCGATCTCGCCGCCGTCCTCGAACTTCATGATGCCGATGATGCGGGCCTCAACCAACGATCCGGGAACCAGCGGTTCGGTCACGTTGACGATCTCGACATCCAGCGGATCGCCGTCCAGATCCCAGGTTCCGGGAATGGCTCCGTACGCGAACGGATAGGCCAACGACGAATACCCGACGCGGTCCAGCTTCAGGTGACCGGTCTCGGTGATCAATTCATATTTGTTGATAGTGCCGGAATTCAGTTCGATGATGCAGTTCACGGACGATGCGGCGTCGTCTGAAAATGCGGGAAGCACGTGCAGCAGGTTCGCCATTACTTTTCGGATGGGGTGATTGATGTTTGCCATATGCGGGGGAGTATAACGGTTCGGGTCTTACAAATCAAGGAGGGGATTGACTTTGTTTTCAATTATTGTATACTTGGCGTACACAATTTTATATCACGAAAAGAATAGTCATGAAAAAGTTCCTTGTTCTTTTGATGCTTTGCATCTCAACCGTCGCAACCAGCGTAGGTGCGCATGGATATGGTCATCGTCGCCAGGCCTATCATGTTTCATACCGGCCCGCTCCTCAATATGCTCCTCGTACATCAGGGTCCTATGCTTACTACCGTAATATTATGGCACCTGTACGCAGGAGTTGGTGGGAAGGGAATGTACACTATTATGAGGATTATCGTGGCCGCAAGTTTGCTTATTAGGTAAGCCTCAGGGGCATCAAGACAATTTTTAGAAAACCAATTTTAGAGAAAAGGCCCTGCTGTTGCAAGGGCCTTTCATTTTTGCTATAGTACTCGCGTCTTCTGGGACTTTGGAGAAGGTTCGATCCCTGCCGGGGGAGCGTAATCTGTCGCAAAATTCCTTAAGCACTATTCCCCTGTAGCTCAGCGGTAGAGCAATCGACTGTTAATCGATTGGTCGCAGGTTCGATCCCTGCCGGGGGAGCATTAGGAATGCAAGAGAGACAATTCTCCCTTTTGCTATATACTCATAATATATGAAGACCCCTCCCAAGATACTGATCACAGGATCTCACGGTGTGATAGGGAAAATTGTCGTCGACGAACTGAAGAAACGGGGGCAAGAGGTGGTTCTGGTTGATTTGCATTCTTCCAAGCCGGTAGATCTGCTTAAGGATGACCTTGTGCCCCTCTTCCGCGGCGTCGAGACGGTAATCCACTTGGCGGCCAATCCGAATCCATACATTAGTAAGGAAGTCGCACAGGAAAACATTGCCATGGTAAGGAGGGTCATTGACGCCTCGAGCAAAAGCAAAAAACTCAAAAGGATCATCAATGCGAGCTCCATCAACGTCTATCCCTATTTTGAAATGTATGAAAATAGGAAAACGATAACCAGCGACACGCCCCTCTCGCCGAACCTCTATTATTTTCCCGGGGAATATGCACGGGCAAAAATTAAAGCAGAGCGCATGTTCAAGGTGTTCTGCAAACGCAAGAAGATCTCCCTCATCAATCTTCGGTTCGGTCATGTGGCAGCCAGCAACAGGGAGAAAAGGGTTTTCAAGACTTCGTGGAAAAAAGACCTGGAGCATAAGAACTTTCTTCATCACAAGGATCTCAGGGAGATCATGGTCGCCAGCATCGCGCTTCAAGGAACGCACAACTTCTTATGCGTATCGAACCTTTCCTGGCTGGCCGACAGAAGCATTGTGTTTCCATTAAGAACGTTTCGGCACGCGGATTTTGATCCGGCACCGCCTGTCGGGAATTAGAAAACATCCTCGTCCATGAGGGTGTTTTCCGTTACCAGGGTAAGCCTTGTTCCCGAGAACGGATTCTGGTCAGGGTGTGAGGCTGCCGGTCGGTCAGGAAACAAGGAGGGTCATGCAAGGGCCCTTTTTTCATCGTCCGGATTCTCCTGCCATCGCTGCAATTTTGAAATCGCCCAATGTTCGGAGCCAGAGATGTAAATATATCAAGCATGATGGTACAATCATCAGTATGAAAAGAAACATTACCAGACTGTCTTCCTTACTAGCAATGGTCGTCATACTCGTCGCGCTATCCGGAACGGTCCCCCGCCTAGCCAGCGCAGCCTCCTCCATTCCGGTCGGTGCCGTCCCATTCTCCTCGACGCTGGTTGGAACTAATTTGTACGTAAGTAACAGTGGCGGCAGCACTGTTACTGTTATTGATACGACTAGCAACACGGTAACCGCATCCATCACTGTCGGGACCGGTCCGGACTCCTCTGTCCTCGTCGGCGGCAGGTACCTGTACGTGAACAATTCGCGCGACAACACCGTCTCCGTCCTCGACACCACCACGAATACAATTGTCGGGTCTCCGATCACGGTCGGGCAGGGCCCGTGGTCATCAACATTGGTTGGCACTAATTTGTACGTGAACAACCGCAACGCAAACTCTATCTCGATCATCGACGTCAACCCAAGCGACAGCGGCACGTACAACACGGTTACCGGGACGGTTTCGCTTGCAAGCAGTCCGTATTCCTCGACCCTTGTCGGCGGCAGATACCTGTATTTGAGCAATAGCAATGACAACACCGTCTCCGTCCTCGACACCACCACGAATACAATTGTCGGGTCTCCGATTGCCGTCGGAAACGGTCCATGGTCCTCGACGCTCGTCGGTACCAACCTGTACGTGAACAACAGTAGTGATGGCACCCTTTCCATCATCGACACCACTACCAACACGGTCGTGGGATCGCCGTTTTATCTCGGTCATATGGGTTCGTGGTCCTCGACGCTCGTCGGTACCAACCTGTACGTGAACAACAACCATGACGGGACGATATCCATTTTCGACACCACGGACAACACGGTTACTGGAACAATCTCGACGGCAGGAGTTCCCGTATCCTCGACGCTGGTTGGTGGTAGGTATTTGTATGTAAATGAAGTCGGTTCAGGGAGAAGCTTCATTCCTGTTTTTGACACTACTACCAACACCCTTGTTCCAGTCCCGCCACCGACGCTCACCACCGCGGTTGCCGACTATACAGTTCTTACCTTAACCTACGATGAGTCGCTTAATACAAATTCGGTGCCGGCACCGGCCGATTTCGTCGTCGACGACAACAGCACTCCCGTTACGGTCTCAGGCGTGCAAGTTTCCGGATCGACCGTTGTGCTGACTCTTGCCTCGGCGGTTGCCCCTTCTGATACCGTCACCGTAAGCTACGCCCCCGGAACGCATCCGGTAGAGGATATGGCTTCGAACGGGGCACTCGCACTGTCCGACCAGCCTGTTACGGTAGACAATACTTCCTCCAGGGGGAGTTACGCTGCTCTCGATAATGGGACACTGACCGGAAGCACGACGCAAACTATTGACTATGGTTCTGATGGCACTCCCGTCACGGCGGTGCCCGACAGTGGCTACGAGTTCGTGAGCTGGTCAGACGGATCGACCCAGAATCCACGAACGGATACGGATGTCACGAGCGGTTTCAGTGTCAGCGCAAGTTTTGCGGCACTCCCTGCCGCACCGGTGTTGCAGGCGTCCGGGGGGAGCATTTCTGGCGGTCGTGCCTATGTTTGTATGGACCCGAAGGCGGAGAATTATGATACCTATCCGTCGCCGGGGAACATGGCGTGCATTTATGCGTCAGCACCGCAGCCCCCGCTGACGATTTCCGTATCCCGGTCCTCGTCGCAGAAACCGACAACCGTACCCTTGCTTTTCACCAAGAACCTCAAAAAAGGATCAGTTGGCCCTGACGTCAAAAGGCTTCAGGCTTACCTCGGGCTCCACGGGTTTACGGTCGTGCCAAAAGGAAGCGAAACTGATGCCTTCGGACTAAGAACGAAGAGAGAGCTCTCGCTCTTCCAGAAGAGCGTGGGCATCACCCCGAACGGTGTCTTTGGGCCGGCAACCCGGACTTACGTGAACGGTCACGAATAAAAGAAAAAATCCTTGCGCGAAGCAGGGATCTTTTTGTTGATCAGGATTTGATGTTCGAGTGTGATACACTGCACGTATATATTTATGCAAACCAAATTTCGTTTGAGGTTGCTAACGAAGAAAACTTGGTAGAACAAATCAAATCTGCAGACGCGGTGTACTTTAGCGGCGGATCGAGCAAGAAACTCCTCGGCGTTCTTTCGAAGTTTCCAAATCTCGGGGAATTGCTTTCGGATAAAACGGTTGCGGGAGAATCTGCCGACGGCGATGGTCCTCACAAAATTCTTCTATAGTCCGTCAGCTGGTCAGGTGCTTGAGGGTGGGCTCGTATTTTCATTGCCCCGATTTCCCGACCACCCGGATGCGAGCATCGAAGAAAACATGATTCTCCTTGTCGTTTGCTCTTGTATCTTTTAAAATGAGGGTCTATGTCGTCGCATCCTCGCCGAACCGTCCTTATCGTCACGGAACGCGACAATTTTGAAAAAGACCGCGTGCTCATGGAGTCTCTGCGCGATTCCTTGCAGGACACGGGATACGAATTGTTTTTCTATCGGTCGCATCAAGAATCGATTGTCAGGGACTTGGCTTCGCAGCCCTGGATACAAAGACTTCCCAAGTGGCCCCGCAGGCTTGCAAAGGCCGCGTGTCTTTTGGTTCGTCCGAACGGGTGGGGGTATTTTCTCGCCTGGCACAAGGAAGAATCGATCGGGCAGCGTACGGCGCAGCTGAAAAAATTCATAAAAAGTTTTGGTGCTGATGTTTCAGTTTTCATCCTGTCGCGTTCTGCGGGCGGACGCATTTCGTCACTCGTGGCTGATGAACTTAGCGTCAAAAAATTGATCTGCCTTGGTTATCCGTTCAAGCATCCTCAAAAGCCCGAGGAATTCGGTCGAACCGGACATTTGAAATCCCTGAAGACGCCGTTCCTGATCATCCAGGGATCGTCTGATGAATATGGCGGGCGAGAAGTGCTGGGCAAGTATCCCGTTTCTGAACACGTAAGGATCGAATTCGTCGACACGGATCATGATTTCCAGATGCCTTCCCAGGCATGGGACCAGGTGATTCGGCGCATCAAGGAATTCTTGGCATCATAGTTCTTGCCATATCGAAGGCCTGTGCAGAGAAAGTGGCTTGGCTGCATTGTTTTATCGCAAATAAACATGATAGAATGAGACATCGAATCTTATCAACAAAAAACTGCGACTTTGTCGTGGTTAGACATTATTTATCATCGTGTTTATGAAAAAATATTTTATTAAGTCCGTGGCCGTGTTCGCATTCACACTCGCTGCCGCATTCTGTCTTGGCGGTACAAATATCGCACATGCCCAGGTATCAAGCGGTTCAGTCACATGCCATACTAGAACCGATTGCGAACCCAGCGCGACAGGGGTGACTTACGAGGTCTCGTTTACGACAGACAACACCAATGACGCAAGCCAGATCCAGGTCACGTTTCCCGACGGCTATACCATCACAAATTCAAGTTTGAGCATTTTAGCTCCTGACGGTACGCCAAGTGCCATCAACATCGACGGTACTAACGTCGGGATTTCGGGAACCAGCGTCTCTGGGAATACTGTTGATATTGACCTGAGCAGCGCCGCTGATCTGTCGACGGGAATCGTCGGGTTCCAGATCTCGGATACGGGCACCAGCATCACCAACCCGAACGAAACAGGGACAACTGGCGACTTCACGATTGACACGGATGCTACGGAAGAGACGGCTGAAACTGATATCGCAGGGGTTACGATAACGAATCCTTTCACCATAACAGATTCTAGTGTTTCCGGGGTCTCTGCCGGAGACCTTGCTTCTGGTGTAAATGGCGCTCAGTACCACGTTGGGATTAGTACAGCAGCAGCTTTTAAGTCATATGGTGATGAAGGAAGTATCGCAGTCACGTTTCCTACAGGATACTCAATACCGCAGGGTTCCATTCCGACAAGTAATATTTGTGCGCTACAGTCCTCAGGTTGTGGTTATGTTTACGGAGGGGGTAACCCATATCCAATAACGTCGGTTTCTGGCTCAGACAATACGATAACCGTAAACTTTGATTCAAGCCAAGGAGGAAATGATACCAACTATGGTTTTTATATGCAGGCCGGGGCGGGCATACGCAACCCAAGCACTGTGGGTACTACAGAATCGTTTAAAATTGCCGCAGATGGAGGGACTCCCGCGACGGTTAATGGGGTTACCATAACCAGTCCTGTTCCGCAGGTCACGGATGGTTCAGTGACTTGTGTTACGACAAACGATTGTGCTGCAGGAGCATTCGGAACATACGACGTTTCGTTTTTGTCGACGAACAGT
>CAIXMG010000002.1 GCA_903920485.1 uncultured bacterium | reverse complement strand
AGTCCAGAAAAGCAGCAGAATCTTTTTCTAGGGCGATTGCGGAATCAAATTCCTGTGATAATTTTTATTTACTTAATACAAGTACCATTCTCGATGCTGGCGAACTACTTGAAAGACCGTTCATTTTTTTGACGGATGCCAATCCTGACTATTGGATTACCCCGTCGGATTTGGTCAAAGAAACTCTTAGCATCATGAATCTTGAAAAAGGGTTTGTTGAAAGGGATATATATTTGCCAAACCCAAATTTTACGGAAGACTACTTCAATGCTGAGGTCATTTACAAAAGAAGGGTAAAGGAACTCTTTAATAAAGACCTTAAATAAACCATATGATTCACATCACGTACAAAATAAAAAAATCGAATACCCACGGGATCGGGTTGTTTGCGGACCAAGATATTCAGGCTGGGGATCTTGTTTATACCCCATCACCGTTGTTGGACGTTGATCTTACTCAATCAGAATTTGATTCTCTGAATGTCGCAGAACAGCGAGAAGTTAAATACTACGGTTACTTCAATCAGAAAACCTCCAGATGGCATGTTGCTTACGATGCTATTCGAGTCCTGAACCATTCTCCAAAAGGCATTGCGAATGTTACCCAAGATGAGGACATGGTGATGACAGCATTTAGAAATATTTCTGAAGGGGAAGAAATTTTGCAAGATTATATTGAGATATTCCCGCACGGTGGTGAGCATTTTGATCGTATTAACCAACCACAATAATTATGGAGATCGTACATCACCATTTGATTTATCAGGCAAAAGTTGGAAGGGGCGATCTGGGAAAAGACGCAGAAGCACCGCTGAAACAATTCCTGTACGACCTTGTACAAGAAATCGACATGCAGGTGCTTATTGATCCTGTCCTGAAGTTCAGTCACGCACAAGCGTGGACTGGGCTCATTGGTATTATTACCTCGCACATATCTTTTCACTATTGGACCGTTGAACAATATGTGCAGCTGGATGTTTATAGCTGTAAGGAGTTTGACGTCGAAAAGGCAAAGGGTTTCTTGGATAAATTTTGGAAGGCCAGTGAACAAAAGATCTTGTTTATAGATAGGAATCCGGATGAGGAGTTTGCTGTGAAAAAGATAACCTAAAAAGAAGAAAACCGCTTCACGCGGTTTTCTTCTTGGTCTTTTTCCTTGCAAGAGCTTCCTCATAGACTTCCTCGATGAGGCCTTGTATCATCTCATAATTGTCTAAGTCCGATTCGTCCATGCGATACCATTCCTTGGAACCCGGATAGGGCGATCCGGTTTCGTGGGAGCCGAGAATTCTTTCGGTGACAGGCGTCACCTTGATGAAGAGCGCACTGTCGCAGATCAGCCCGATTGTCGTGCTTTGATAATAGATCGCATACTCGCCAAACATCTTCCGCACGCTGATATTTTCTGTGCCAACGGCGCGACCGGTCTGGTCGACGATGTATTCCATGAAATCTGCGGGGGTTGCCATACGCTTTTTTACTTCTTCACTTCTGCCGACGGCGATCGTCCTCTTCCCCGTCCACGTGGGGCGCGCTTCTGTCCGGAATATCCGATGAGGAATCTTTTTGGGTCCTCGGAGAGGTCAAGAAAGTCGTCGGTCTGCTCCTTGAGGTTCATGGATGAGGATTTTCCGAAAGCGACGACTTCCACTTGGCACCCTTCGTTTATCTGAAGATACTCGACCAAGGGAATGAAGTCGCCATCGCCGGATACGATGATCACGGTATCAAGTTTTGGTGCCATCTTGATCGCGTCGACGGCAAGGCCTACATCCCAGTCAGCTTTTTTGGCACCACTCGAAAAGATTTGAAGATCCTTGGTTTTGGTTTCAATTCCTGCAACGGTGAGTGCCTCAAAGAAGGCTTTCTCATCGCCTGATTCGCTGGTGATCACATAGGCAAGGGCGCGGACCAGTTTCCGTCCGCCGACGGCCTCCTTGACCAGTTCGCCGAAGTTTACACGCCTACCGTAAAGGTTCTTTGCCGTGTGATAGAGGTTCTGCGCATCAATGAAAACGCCGACTCGCTGTTCTGGGTGCTTGATGATTGACATGCTTTTATTGTATCACAAAACCTCTCCCCGCTCCTGACGGAGCGACCCTCTCCTCAATGAGGAGAGGGTCGGCGCCACAGGCGACGGGGAGAGGTTGCTAAAGCAAAAGCGCCCTAGGGCGCTTGTTACTTGAGTCCTACCTGCTTGAGAACCTTGTCGTATGCCTTGGCATCTGACTTCTTCAGGTAATTCAGCAATTTTCGTCGCTGCGCTACCATGATGACCAATCCTCGTCGCGAGTGGTTGTCCTTCTTGTGGGTCTGGAGGTGGCTCGTGAGCTGGGTGATCTGCTCTGACAAAAGGGCGATCTGAACCTCTGGGGATCCGGTATCGGTAGCCTCCCGGCCGAAATCCTTCACGATTTTCTGCTTTTTTGCTGTCGTTAACATAGTGGTGGAACTATAGCACGCTTCTTATTTCTTTGCAAGTCTGCCAACCTCACCCGTCCGCCTGCGGCGTCCACCCTCTCCTCTTCGAGGAGAGGGGCTTCTTCGTCTAAGTTTTCAGCGAATATTCGACGGAGAATCCCTCTCTTTCAGAGAGGGTGCCGAAGGCGGGTGTGTCTGGGGGAGGTGGCCGTAGGCCGGAGGGGTCTTAAAATGGTACAATTTCTCTATATATGGACATTCAGACCCTGAAACGGCAATTTTTGGAATATGTCGAGATCGAAAAAGGGCGTGCCTTGAACACCGTTCGCAATTATGAGCATTATCTGGACGTGTTTTTTACGTTTGGAAAGATCAAGAATGCATCCGACATTACGGAAGACATCCTTCGCGAGTTTCGCCTGAACCTCAACCGGTCAAAGGGCGTGAAGCTGCACGGACAGACCCAGGGCACGATGAAAAAATCCACGCAGAACTATCATTTGATTGCACTTCGGTCGTTTCTGAAATACGCCCGCAAGCGCGGAGTCGATACTATTGCTCCCGACGTTATCGAGCTTGCGAAGACAGGTTCGCGCGACATTGACCCCCTTTCAGGAACGGAATTGACGCGCTTCCTTGCGTCGGCACATGAAAACCTGCGCGACAGTGCGATCCTGGAACTGTTTTTTTCGACGGGACTTCGTCTTTCGGAATTGTGTTCGCTGAATCGCGATCTGGACCTGACGCGCGACGAATTTTCCATTCGCGGAAAAGGCGACAAGGTACGATTAGTGTTTCTTTCTGACGAAGCAAAAACAAAACTTCGCGACTATTTAAAATCAAGGAAGGATCTCGCAGAACCGCTGTTCGTGAACGAATCGTTTCGTTCGTCGAAAGACGCGCGCCTGACACCACGTTCTATCCAACGAATTGTGAAACACTATGCTGTAAAGGCTGGCATCTATAAGCGAGTCACTCCCCACGTTTTGCGCCACAGCTTTGCAACTGATTTATTATCCAACGGTGCCGACATGCGCAGCGTCCAGATGATGTTGGGTCATGCGAACATCTCAACCACGCAGGTGTACACTCACGTTACCGACAAGCAGCTGCGAGAAGTGCATAAGAAGTTTCATGGGAAATAAAGGGAAGATAAAGATGCAAGGCTCGATCACTTGATGTTTGCTAACTGTCTGCTAAAATGAAAGTACAGTACCGAAAGGCCCCGAGAAATCCCACCGATGGTGGGATTTCGATTTCACAAAAATCTTTTCAGTTTCTCCTTCGTTTGTTCCAGCTGGTCACATGGAAAGCTGTAAAGATAACGAAGAAATCTTTTAGGACTCAGTAATCTCAGTTGTGCAAGAATGAGAGCAACTTTTCTTCCGTACGGATCAGTGAAGTTCTGGTAGAAGTCTAGATTTTTCTGGTGACTTGTTAAAGGGATGCACCAGAACATTTGTTCGTTGAACTTTTTTACTATAAGTATCGGTCTTGAAAAGTTCTCGAGATCGCCATTTTGTTCAAATCCTATATTTTTCCCTAAAACGCAAATCCACTAAACGTGAAGCCGTTTCCCCTGAGAAGTTTTTCATTTTCGTCGTCAGTGAAAACGACATCGGGTTCTTCGTCTCGCAGATAATGTCGGATCCATTCAAGACAGAGATCTGGACGATGGTATCTTGTTAAATACGCACCACAGTTTGCAAGTTCTTTAGCAAGCCATGCGTCGCGCTGCTTGCCTATATTGGCAACCT
>CAIXMG010000001.1 GCA_903920485.1 uncultured bacterium | reverse complement strand
TCGGTCGGCATACTTCGGAGCATAGTCCTTGACGAGCATGTGTGCGACGTCGAGCTGTCCTCCCATGTGCGAGGTGAGCAGTCGGAGCGCCGCGATTCCCGTACCGCCGTTTCGGGCAATGGTAACGAGCTTCTCGACGATCGGACGGATCTCCTTGGCACGCGGAAGCGTCGTCTCGATCCGGCCGTGGATGACCAGGGCCCGAACGAGGCTTCGAAGGAAGGCCTTTCGGACCTTTCGTTCGCGTCCAAATTTTCGGTTCTTATCGTGATGTCGCATAACGTTGATTAATTATTTCTTAAGAGAGAGTCCGTAACCCGTCAATACCTCCTTCACCTCATTGAGTCCCTTCTCGCCAAATCCGTCGAGTTCGAGGAGCCCCTCTTCCGTCTTCTGGATGAGGCCTCCCACGGTCCGGATACCGGCATCCGACAGCGCGTTCAGCGTTCGGGTAGAAAGCTGGAGCGAATCGATGCGAGTCTTCAGGATTTCCGTCATGTCCTCCTTGGACACGCTGGAGCTGTCGTCAGCGGAAGCGGTCGAGGTTGTCCGAACCGTTTCTGGTTCCGTCGCAACCACCTTCGCGACTTCCTTGAGGTCGAGGATCGCGTGGAACTGTTCAAGCATGATCTTGATGGAATCCTCGAGAGCGCCGCGCGGTGAGATCGATCCGTCGGTCTCGATGGTCATGCGGAGGCGGTTGTAGTTGGTTCGATCACCGACTCGCATGTCCTCGACGTCGTAGCTTGCGCCGACGATTGGCGAGAATCGCGCGTCCGTTGTGATCGTTCCGATGTCAACCTTGTCCTTGGAAACCATTTCCCGAGAAACGAATCCCATCCCTTTGGAAACGACGACTTCGATGTGAAGTTCAGTTCCCTTGGCAGTCACTTCCGCGACATACTGGTCAGGACTTGTTACAACAAGCTGACCGGACGTCTGGAAATCAGAAGCCTTGGCGATGCCTCCCTTTACCGAAAGTGTTGCGGTTGCCGGTTCGTCGCCCGTCAACTGGAACCGAACCTTCTTGAGGTTGAGGATGATCGTGATGATGTCCTCTCGTACGCCAGCCAAGGTCGAGAACTCGTGGTCCACGCCCTTGATCTTGATCTGAGTGATGGCAGCGCCGGGAATCGATGAAAGGATGATCCTTCGCAGTGAGTTCCCGAGCGTATGGCCGTATCCCGGATACAGACCCTCGATCTCGAAGATTCCCTTGTGGGTATCCTCGGAAACAATCTTAAGTTTTGAAGGCAGTACGATTGAGAGTGACATCATAATGTTCGTTGGGATTGAATTAATGGATGAGTAAAGGGCAGGTTCCAGTCAGGGTTTATCGGCTGTAGAACTCGATAACGACCTGGAAGTTGAGAAATGGCTCCGGATTCTTCGGATCGCCGGTTACCGTTGCGGTAGTTGCGGCTTCGTCGAACTTGAACCAGTCGGGCTTCTTGATCGGCTTGAGCTTTACGGCAATGTCCTTGAACAGAGTCGTGGTCTTGCTTCCTTCGCGGATCGCGATGACGTCGCCATGCTTGAGCGCATAGGACGGGATGGTCAGCTTTTTGCCGTTTACCGTGAAGTGTCCGTGGGACGCCATCTGTCGAGCAAGGGCTCGGGTGTTGGCAAATCCCAGTCGGTAGATCGCGTTGTCGAGGCGCTGTTCGAGCTGCCGGAACAGGAGGTCGGCTGGGGTCGTCCCCTTCTTGCCGTGCTCCATGGCATGCGCCACGTAGTTTCCGAACTGCTTTTCGCGAACGCCGTACATGAATCGTACCTTCTGTTTTTCGATGAGCTGGTTGCCGTAATCTGACCGTCGTCCGCCTGGTTTCTTGCCACGCTTCGTGACAGGTTCCGACTGTGCGAACTTTGCGGTCTGGCATTTCTCGTAGATGCCGGCGCCGAGTCGTCGGCACAATTTGTATTTCTTGTTTGTCATAGAGATAGGAGGATCGAGCGATTAGACGCGTCGAGCTTTCTTTGGTCGCGGACCGTTAAAAGGAACAGGAGTCCGGTCCTTGATGGACAAGATGTCGATTCCCTTTGCTGAAAATGACCGGATGGCTGATTCTCGACCGGAACCAACGCCTCGTACGACGATGTGCACTTCCTTGACGCCGATCATGGCAGCCTTTTCGGCAAGCACTTCGCCGATCTTCGCTGCCGCAAACGGTGTCCCCTTCTTGGCACCCTTGAACCCGAGGGCTCCCGATGATGACGCCATGATGGCGTTTCCGTCGAGGTCCGTCAAAAGGGCCTTGGTGTTGTTGAAGGTTGACTGGATGTGAAGAACGCCCGTAATGAGCTTCTTCTTGGGTGTGCGGGAGACGGCTCGATCGCGCAAGCTCTTGTCAACACGCTGCCCTTCTGTTTTTACGATTCGTTTCTTTCCCATATTATGTCTTTGATTCCTTCTTTCGACCCGATCCCATGGTCATACGCTTGTTGCCGCGCACGGTTCGTGAGTTCGTCTTGGTTCGCTGGCCCTTCGTCGGCAAGTTTCGGGCATGACGGGTACCGCGGTACGCGCCGATGTCCTTAAGTCGCTTGACGTTCTGTCCGACTTCTCGCTTGAGGTTACCTTCGAGCTTCATCGTTTCGGTGATCTTTCGGATGACGGCTTCTTCGTCGGCCGTAAGGTCCTTGACCTTCTTTGACGGGTCAACCTTTGCTTCCGCAAGGATCGCAAGTGATCGAGCCGGTCCGATGCCGTAGATGGTCGTAAGACCGTACTGGGCATTCTTGGTGTCTGGCAATGTAATTCCGAGTAAACGCATAGTGTGATGGTGAAAAAACTAAAAATTACCCCTGTCGCGCCTTGTGACGAGGATTCTTCTTGTTAATGCGATACAAACGACCTTTTCGCCGGACGATCTGGTCGTCAGCGCTAATTTTCTTGATTGATGATCGAATCTTCATAATCTGTATCTGCTAATTAATAATTCAGAATGACGGGCACGATGAATGGCGAGTGGTTAGACTCGCTTTACAATTCTTCCCTTTCCCCCGTAGGAGTCGAGAAGCACATGAACTGTATCTCCGATCAGGACCTTGATCCTGTGGAGTTTCATCTTGCCAGAGAGGTAGGAAACCTGTTCCACACCATCTTGAAACCGTACCCGAAACATGGCGTTGGGTAGGGCTTCGAGGACTTCTGCTGTGACGATGTTTTTTTCGTCGGGTGTACTCATGTGCAGTTCTGCCATCTTAGCAGAGAGAAAAAGTAATGTCAACAGATTAGGGGTTATCCCCAGAATAGAGCACCGAAATACAAGGGTTTCTAGCTTTGACAAGTTTCTTTTTCAAGTCAAGGGCCAAATTCACAGTTTTTATCACTAAAAAAGCCCCAGTTTTGATAAATCGGGGCTTTTTATTGAGTTAGAAAAAGGACCATTTCCTTACTGGGGCAAAGACGTAGACTCCCCCTTCCCATTTGTAGGAATCATTGAGCCGTTTCTTAAAGACACGGAGGCCGTCCGATTCTACTCTGACACCGGCTACGAAGAAATCCTTGCCTTCCTTGAACATGAAAAGGTTGAGAAGTCCGCCACCCTGCAGACGGTCTGGAAACCTTAAACAAAAGTCCCTGATCTGCTGTTGGCTGAGATAGTGACCATGGGGGTCACAAGGCAGTGCGTCAAAGATCTTTTTTGATGCAACGTACTCGTTCGTCTGGTAAATCCCGACCTGGGTATCGGGCGTAGGATTCGGCTGCCTCCCAACTGTTGCATGTCTAAAGTCCGGATCGATGTAACCCTTGAAGGTCTCCCAAGCATCTGCAATGATCTCAGAACCGTCACAGGAATAGAGGGTCATTTCGCCTTCGGATAGAGTAGACAGAAGGAATCCGTTTATCTTTACGATTCTCACTGCCCAGTAGGCACAAACTAATGCACCGCCTAGAAAGGAAAGGCCCGTCCAGATATGAGGATAATAAACAAATGTCATTGCGGACAAGCCGGCTGAAATGCTTCCCAGGAACAGTGGAATAAAAATAATCTTTTTCATTAACATTATTGGTTTTTCAAGTAAAAGAAACCTCTCTTAATTCGTTTAGAAGTGTGGCGAGAGGATTTGCCATGTTCTGAGAAGATAATACCATGTCTTTTTAAAAAGTAAACATTCTTCAATCTTTAAGCCCTGCATGAATTTCCATGCAGGGCTGTTATTAATGCTTTGCCAACTCGAATCGGCTTGGATGGCACCAGTGGATTACCAATGGATCCTCGTCACCCTTTGGAAGCTCTTCACCGGTTTCTTGACTGGTAATGTACCTGTAATTCGATCTCAGCCCAACATCGAAATGTTCGTTGCCTTTCCCGTCCAAACAAATCTGGTTAAGAGGTAATTCTTGACCAAGTTTGAGAGAAGGAGCGACTTTCATCCCTGGAAATGGCACAATTTTTACAACCTTCAGCATGTCTCCTGGCTTTGCAGTTCCTTTTGCTATCATAATTGGATGTTTTTGTTTACTTATTACGATACTTTTTGTAAGGGATATGTCAACCAGGGACCGATACAAAAAAGCCCCAATGTGATCGGGGCTTTTCATTTGATGATTGTTAAGTTTTAACGATTACGCCAGAACTGGTTCATAGACTACTTCTGCCACATAATCCAGAAAATCCTTCCATCTTTGAGCATAGCGCTCCATGAGGCCATCCACTGTCTTCTGGCCAAAGACTTGCTCAGCCAGGGCAACCATTTTGTTCGCCTCCTCAGCATGGCCCTCTTCAAGGTGTTTGTGAATTCTGGAATGAGTAAGCAACCCATCCTCTATTCCTGCCTTCCGGAAGATGTCATATTGGGCCTCAAAGAGCCTTGGAGCCATGAGTTCTACGACAATCGCCATAGCGAGCCCGTTTACGACTTCGCCTTTAAATGCCGATTCAATACTACAGACAAGATCATGCAACGGGTCAGCCCGGAAGAACTTAGAATCGAGGATTACATTTGAATCTTCAATCTGTTTGAGAAACAAAAGATCGTGCATGATGCTAGGAATTTTTCCTACTCCGACCTCGTCGGCTGCCGCAGGTGTCTGGAGACGAAGAATCTCCCGCAAGGTACTGATCCGAGGATCAAACGGTTTGTTTCTAATAAGGTGAAGTAAAATTTCTGCAATCTTCCCGTTAAGGACAACAGTCCCGATGGTGAATTCACTCTGCAGGGGAATCCACAAGTTACAGTAAAGTGTAAGTTGCGCATGAGTAAGGTTCTCAGGAACCTTGAAGAACTGGCTTTCAAATATTTTCATGACATTGAGTTTTAGGGGTACAAAAATTTGTTTATCTCGCCCATCAAACCATTTTCCCTATCGAAAGTAAAGGCGCGCCTAGCGCACCTCGACAGAAATATCCAAAGGATTTGAGGGCAACGTTCTCCGCCAGAACGG